>NZ_BAAILO010000657.1:0-30859 GCF_054589115.1 Cupriavidus sp. 8B
AAGCAGGGCGGCGGCCGCTCAAATCTCCTTGCCTGTCAATACCTTGCGTTGATCAATCGCAGCTTTTTTGGGGCTGCTTAACTTGGGTGGATTGCTTCTCCACCCCGCTACAGGCTTGCAGCCCGAACCATCGCCTAACCCTCGTTGGCACCACCGCCGTGCGGTCACGGCCACCATCCTCGCCCCGGCCACCTCCAGCGCTCGCATCGAGCCATGGCATTCCACTACCCGGCTCTCCGAAAACCCGCTCTTTTGGAACTGGCCGTCAACGTTGCTAGCCTAGCATCGGCCCGTGTTGCGAATCCACAACAAAACAACTTTGGCTGTACGCACAGGAAAGAAACGAGCCCTCAGGAAGCGCCGACCAAGACATTGGCTCAGTTCCGCCCACTGAACTCGAATGCTGACAATTGTCTCTCGCCGTCCACCAAGAGCTACGCTCGCAGGCTTGGACTCGTGACGGTATTTTTGACGGTATACCTGTACCTGCGACTGCCCACAAACGCCCTCTTGCGGGGCAAGGCTTTCCAGCCCGATCGATATAATCGCGCGCTACGTGGAGCGGATGCTATCTGCATCCTAGAAAGGATCGTACCGCCTTGAATTGAAGTCTACCGGCGGCTCGCGAAATCTAGCGAAATCTCGCACCTCGTGACGGCATACTTGACCGTATGTCGTCGCCTCCGGCCGTAGCATACCGTCACAGGACCGGAAAACAGGTGGTATTTCTCTATGGCGCCACCCGCTATCCCGGGCCACGCTTGGGTTAGACTTTGCGCTGAACTGCCTGTCGGAGTTGATGTCGACCCATCGTCACTTGGCACCGAAGTCTGCCAAGAGAACACGAGGGACATATTCGCTACGCCACCCCAGGCACTCGGCCCGGCTTTAAATGCCTGTCGTATCTACCACGCGCCCCCTTGGCCACTTCCTTCGCATCAGAACCGCCAGAGGCTAGCCTTCGAAGGAAATTGCCATCAAGGTGAATCGCGGCCGGGATTCGATTTCCCAAACTGGCCCCAAAGTATTTGCCATGCCGAGTCCAACCGCTCATCGGCCACGGCTGCCGCCACGTGAAGTGGATTGCAGCATTCACTTTAAGCAAATCGCCTCGGGACGCCCAACGTGCGCGAAACTGAGCCGAGGCCGGCATGTTTAGGCTGTTAGCATTTCTGCACAAATCGACCACGACACACTGCCCATGACGCCTCATCCGCTTCCTGTTCGTCAGGCCAGCGCTTTGCCTCGGACTTCCTTCAGACTCCCAGTCGCCCGGGAAACGCTTGTCTCCGGCTAACACTTCCCCTTGCCGGGTGTGTACAGGACTTACACCCTCAAGTGAGTGCGCCCTGCCGGGTGAACCAAACAAAAACCCCGGACACCTTACGATTCCGGGGTAAAAAAGACAGTGAAGTCAACGCACTGGCGCGATGCCAGCACTACCTCATTGCGCGCCAAAAGCAATGAGATCTAACGACTCACGTAAAACGCATCACTTGTATCAAACTTTATTCAGTGTGGGCAAACCAATTGATTCAAAGTTTATTCCTTGTTTCAACCTTTATTCCCACAAAACAGCAACCGCTAGATCAACCAGCGAAGTTCTTGCTGGCGAAGTCCCAGTTCACGACGTTCCAGAATGCCTCGACATACTTCGGGCGGGCATTGCGGTAGTCGATGTAGTAAGCGTGTTCCCACACGTCGCAAGTCAGCAGCGGCTTGGCGTCGGTGGTCAGCGGGGTGGCGGCGTTGGAGGTCGAGACCAGGTCCAGCGAACCGTCGGCCTTTTTCACCAGCCAGGCCCAGCCCGAACCGAAGGTGCCGACCGCGGTCTTGGTGAATTCTTCCTTGAACTTGTCGAAGGAGCCGAACTTGGCGTTGATGGCATCAGCCAGCGCGCCGGTCGGTTGGCCGCCGCCGTTGGGCTTGAGCGAGTCCCAGTAGAAGGTGTGGTTCCACACCTGGGCGGCGTTGTTGAAGATGCCGCCGGAGGACTTCTTGACGATGTCTTCGAGCGTCGAGTTTTCGAACTCGGTGCCCTTGATCAGGTTGTTCAGGTTGGTGACGTAGGTCTGGTGATGCTTGTCGTGGTGGAACTCCAGGGTCTCCTTGGAGATGTGCGGAGCGAGCGCATCATGAGCGTAAGGCAGCGGGGGGAGAGTATGTTCCATTGTTCTGTCTCTTTCTGTGGGGTTGAAGATCAGGAATTGTCGATTGTAGGGGACTTGCCATACCCACGCAAACGCGGCAAACAAAGCCCCTTCGATCATATTAGTTTGATCGATATGCAAGCGCTGTCGGCGGACCGCCGACGCGCGCCGGGCTTAGAGTTCCGCCAGGCGCGGCTGCACGCTGGCGATGCTGGCATCGGCCACGCCTTCGGCCAGGTGGACTTCGATCACGGCGCCCGCGCGCAGCTCCGACGGCGAGCGCAAGGCGCGTCCGCGCTGGTCCAGCAGCACGGCGTAGCCGCGCTCCAGGGTGCGCTGCGGCGCCAGCAGCTCGAGCGAGCCGGCGGCGCGCTGCCAGCGCTGGCCGGCGCGCTCAACCTGGCGCTGCGTGGCGTCGCGCAGGCGCAGCGCAGTGCGGCGCAGCTCGGCCTGGGCCTGGGCCAGGTCGGGACGGCCGGCCGCCCAGCGCATGGCCAGCACCTGCTGGCGATGCCGCTGGGCTGCCACGGTATCGCGCAGCGCGGAGCGCAGGTGACGCATGAGGTTGTCGACCTGCAGGCGGCGCTCCTGCACCTGCGCTTGCGGGCTGCGCAGGCGGCGGGCCAGCCAGTCCAGGTTCTGGGCGCGCCGGTCGAGCTGGCGCTGCATGCCTTGGGCCAGCGCGTCGCGCGCGCGGCTGGCTTGCAGCAGCATATGGCTGCGGTCCGGGCTGACCAGCTCGGCTGCGCCGGTAGGCGTGGGCGCGCGCACGTCGGCGACGAAGTCGGCGATGGTGAAATCGGTTTCGTGGCCCACGCCGGAGACCACCGGGACGGCGCAGCGCGCGATGGCCTGCGCCACGTTCTCTTCATTGAACGACCACAGGTCTTCGATGCTGCCGCCGCCACGGCACAGGATCAGCACATCGCATTCGTTGCGCTGGCTGGCGGTGTCGATCATGGCGGCGATCCTGGCCGCCGCGCCGGCGCCCTGCACCGGCACCGGGTAAACCACGACGGGCACATGCGGCGCGCGCCGGCGCAGGGTGCTGATCACGTCGCGCAAGGCGGCGGCCTGCAGCGAGGTGATCACGCCAATGGTGCGGGCGTGGACCGGCAGTGGCCGCTTGCGCTCGGGCGCGAACAGCCCGGCCTGCGAGAGCTTTTCCTTCAGGCGCAAGAATGCCTCGTAGAGATTGCCAAGGCCGGCGCGGCGCATGCCCTCCACACCCAGCTGCAACTCGCCGCGCGCCTCATACATCGACACCAGCGCCCGCACCTCGACCGCCTCGCCCTCGCGCGGCGTGAAGTCGACATGCTGGTTGCGCCCGCGGAACATCACGCAGCGGATCTGGGCACGCGCGTCCTTGAGCGAGAAATACCAGTGGCCGCTGGCGGCGCGTGTGAAATTTGAGATTTCGCCCCGGACCCAGGTCAGCGGAAAACTACGTTCCAGTACCTGGGCGATCGCGTGGTTCAGTTCCCCGACGGGAATCGCCTCACGTGCCCCTGGAGGGGCCATAGGCTGGGTTTCACGCGAAAAGTTCAGCGGTTCTGACATGGGGCACGGCCGGGCAAGCGGCGTGGAATTGACATGTCCACAGCATAACTGGTCTGTCAAGTCTCTTGGGGTGGGGGAGGCAATAACCCCGCAAAGCGGCATGACTTGACACAAGCCTTTGATTCTTATGCGCTTTCGGCTGTCTTATTTTTTAGGCAATGTAAGCAAACCCCTTATGCGTCAAACACTTACCGGCTGCGCCCCCGGCTTGTTCACAAAGTTATCCACAGGAACTCTGGACAACCTCGGATAGAACGCCCCGGCTGTGGAAAACTTTCTGCGACCCGCCGGAAATGCCCATCCAGGGGCGAAAAGAGATCGCAAGACCGCCTTACCGTGACATTGCGCGGCCATGTGCTGACCATGAGCGCGGGGACTGGATAATACCGCGCAAACGGCTATTGCCTATTTTTTAATCAGAAGGTATGAAGTGCTTTTCAATCAATGACTTAAGTGGCTTCTCAGATAGTTTTCCACAACCCGTCCACAAGACTGTCCCGGCGGAATGTGGAAAGGGAGAGACATGGCGGGATTTTTCCGCTTACGGGCCGTCGGCGGCCCCCGCGGAGCCCATCTGGCGTGTTCTGCACATTATTTAGGCAGCGCGTATACCTGCCTTTCCAATCAATGACTTAGCGTTCTTTTCAGGCGTCTGTCCACAAACGGTCCACAGCACTGTCCTGCATTAATGTGGATAGACCGGAGTCTGGTTTTGGACGGTTCGCGCGTGTCCGGAGGATGTCTTCGTCACTCATCGCTTGCCTGTTTTTTAAGCGACCCACAATTTTTCCTTATCAATCAGCGACTTGACTGCCTTGTCAGCCCGCTGTCCACAATTCATCCACAGCACTGTCCCTGTTCCATGTGGACATCCCGGCAGTCGCCGCCCCAGCGCCTCGCGCGCACGATGCGCGGCAGACACACCGCGATGCTGCGTCTTGCCGCGCCCGGTGCTGCGGGTTAGAGTGGCGCCTGATTTTTTCGAACATTTTCGAACATAGCCAGCGCGCGCACGGCTGCGGCGCCTGGCATGAGCACACAAGCCGTTGACTCGGGGTTCCACGTGTTTTCCATCATTCAAGCTGCCGGCTGGCCGATCTGGCCCTTGTTGCTCGCCTCGGTCATCGCCCTGGCGCTGATCGTCGAGCGTTTCCTCAGCCTGAAGCGCAGCAAGGTGCTGCCGCCCAAGCTTTACGACGAAGCCCTGTCGGTGGCGCACCAGCGCCGCGCCACGCCGGAGGTGGTCAACACGCTGGAGCAGAACTCCCCGCTGGGCCGCGTGCTGGCCGCCGGCCTGCGCCATGTGGTGCTGCAGCCCCACACCTCCCGCGATGCCGCCAAGGAAGTGGTCGAGGAAGCCGGGCGTGCCGTGGCGCACGAGCTGGAGCGCTACCTCAACGCACTGGGCACGATCGCCTCGGTGGCGCCGCTGATGGGCCTGCTAGGCACCGTGATCGGCATGATCGAGATCTTCGGCAGCCAGGGCGGCGCCGGCGCCAGCCCCGAGCAACTGGCCCACGGCATCTCGGTGGCGCTCTATAACACCGCCTTCGGCCTGATCATCGCGATTCCGGCACTGATCTTCTGGCGCTACTTCCGCCGGCGCGTGGACGACTACGTGGCCGAGCTGGAATTCCGCGCCACCGCCTTCCTGGACGCCATCCTGCCGCAGCGCCGCGCCTGATACGCCATGCACTTCCGATCCCGCCAGCGGCGTGAAGAACCGGAGATCAACCTCATCCCGTTGATCGACGTCCTGCTCGTGATCCTGATCTTCCTGATGATCACGACCACATACTCGCGCTATACCGAGCTGCAGATCCAGTTGCCGACCGCCGACGCCGAAAAGGCGCAGCAGCGCCCCGGCGAGATCGTGGTATCCGTATCGGCCAGGGGCGTCTACTCGATCAACAAGCAGGTCATGGACCAGCAGGACGTCACCAGCCTGGCCCAGCGCCTGCGCGAGGTCGCCGGCCCGGCCGACGGCCAGCCGCCGGTGCTGATCGTCAACGCGGACGCACAGGCCACGCATCAGTCCGTGATCAATGTCATGGAAGCCGCCCGCCTGGCCGGGCTGCCCCGCCTGACCTTCGCCACGCAGAGCTCGCAGACGCGCTGAACGGCCCAGCGCGCGGATGCAGATCACCCGCAGCGAGCCGCACCTTGCGGCGGGCGCCGCAAGGTGCCCATAATGGCTGGGTAGCTAGCTTGCGCTGCCCAGCCATGGCGCGATGGCGCCATCATGCCGGCGCGCCGCGCTACCGTCCCCGGCCCCGCCCCTGCCCTTTTCAACGCAACATTACCGCCCAGCCCTGCCTACCACACCCATGCCAGCTCCCCGCAACGCCCTTGCCGACTTCGTGACCGCCCAGTGGCAACGCCGCGGCTGGTTCGCCTGGCTGATGCTGCCGCTGTCGTGGGTGTTCGGCCTGGTCAGCGGCTGGCGGCGCCTGGCATACCGGCGCGGCTGGTACCGCTCGACGCGCCTGCCCATGCCGGTGGTGGTGGTCGGCAACGTGACCGTGGGCGGCACCGGCAAGACCCCCGCGGTGATCGCGCTGGCCCATGCGCTGGCCGAGTCCGGCCTGCGCCCGGGCGTGGTCTCGCGCGGCTACGGCGTCAAGCTCAAGCATCCGCGCCGGGTCAAGCCCACCTCGCAGGCCAAGGACGTGGGCGACGAGCCACTCTTGATCGCGCGCGCCACCGACGTGCCGGTCTGGGTCTTCCCCGACCGCGCGCTATGCGCGCAGACCATGCTGGTCTCGCATCCCGGCGTCAACGTGCTGCTGCTCGACGATGGCCTGCAGCACTACAAGCTGCAACGCGACTTCGAGATCGTGATGTTCGATTCGCGCATGGGCGGCAACGGCTTGCTGCTGCCCGCGGGCCCGCTGCGCGAATCGCTCTCGCGCCGGCGCGACGCCACCCTCATCAACGACCCGGACTTCCGCCCCAGCCAGGACAAGCCGGATGTCTACGGCATGCGCCTGGTGCTGGACGATGCCTGGCAACTGGCCGACCCGACCATGGCCAGGCCGCTGTCCGCGTTTGCCGGGCAGCGCGTGCTGGCCGCCGCCGGCATCGGCAACCCCGAGCGCTTCTTCGCCAGCCTGCGCGCGGCAGGCCTCGCGCCCGACACCATGCCGCTGCCGGACCACTACGACTTCGCCGAAGACCCCTTTACCGGCGATCCTTTCGCGCAAGCGGCCGATGCGATCCTGATCACCGAGAAGGATGCCGTAAAATGCGAGCGCCTCAGTGACCCGCTGGACCCGCGGATCTGGGTCGTCCCCACCACGCCCGTGATCGATGCGGGCCTGATCGAAAAAATTCGCCGCGCTGTCGCCGCGCATGCCCAGGCCGCTCCCGCAGCGCCGGGCGCCGCGACCGCCGCCGGCCACACCAAGGAAACGCAAGATGGACAACCGGCTGCTTGAAATCCTGGTCTGCCCGCTGTGCAAGAGCAAGCTGGAACATGACCGTGCCGCCCAGGAACTGATCTGCCACGTGGACAAACTGGCCTATCCGATCCGCGACGGCATTCCCATCATGCTGGCCGATGAAGCACGCCAGACCGTGCCGGGCCGGCTGGTCTCGCCGGAATAAACGGCTCGCACCATGTCGCTGCCCGCTTTTACCGTCGTCATCCCGGCGCGCCTAGCCTCCACCCGGCTGCCCAACAAGCCGCTGGCCGATATCGGCGGCAAGCCCATGATCGTGCGCGTGGCCGAGCGCGCCCATGCCTCGTCGGCGCAGCGCACGGTGGTGGCCACCGACGCGCCCGAAGTGGCGGCAGCCTGCGCGGCGCATGGCATCGAAGCCGTGATCACGCGTGCCGACCATCCCTCGGGCACCGACCGCCTGGCCGAAGTGGCCACGCTGCTGGGCCTGCCGGACGATGCCATCGTGGTCAATGTGCAGGGCGACGAGCCACTCATCGAGCCCGGCCTGATCGACGAGGTGGCGCTGCATCTGGCGCACCATGCCGATTGCGCCATCGCCACCGCTGCACATCCGATCGGCGAGATTGCCGAGGTGTTCAACCCCAATGTGGTGAAAGTGGTGTGCGATGCCGCCGGCCGCGCGCTGTATTTCTCCCGCGCCCCGATCCCCTGGGCGCGCGACGCCTGGGCCGGCGTGCCGGCCGCGGCGGCAGCCACCGCCCAGGTGGCGTTGCCGGCCATGCCGGTATTGCGCCACATTGGCCTGTACGCCTACCGCGCCGGATTCCTGCGGCGCTTCCCCACGCTGGCGCTGTCGCCGGTGGAGCAGACGGAAGCCCTGGAGCAGCTGCGCGCGATGTGGCATGGCGAGCGTATCGGCGTGCTGGAAACAGCGGCAGTGCCCGCGCCGGGCGTCGATACGCAGGCCGACCTGGACCGCGTGCGTGTGCTTTGGGCGCAGGCCATGGCACAGGAAGGCCCCTGAGCGCACTTGGCGATGGCCGCCGGCTGCGACAGTCATCCCATGACCTGCGACATAAGTCATGGCAGATGTCACCGCAGCGGCGAGCCGATTTCGCGCCGCCTCATGGCATAATGCTTGCCGATACAGAGCCGTCGGGCGCCCGGGCGTCCGGCCAAGGCTCGGTGGGGAGATGAAAAGTGAGCCCGTTCGGTACCCGCCCGCCGTCAGCGGCAGAGGCTTTAGCGCTTTAGCGTGCCGACCGTCAACAGACCAGACTCCGACCCGAGGTGCGCCGTCCTGACGGCGTTGGTAAGCCTCGCGTCAAGTTTCGGCGTTACCCTCCTTCCATTCCCCCTGCCATACAAGATTCAAAACTCTGAGGACCCGTAATGCGTTTGATCCTGTTGGGCGCACCTGGCGCCGGCAAAGGCACGCAAGCCCAGTTCATCTGCGAGAAGTTCGGCATCCCCCAAATCTCCACCGGCGACATGCTGCGCGCCGCGGTGAAGGCTGGCACGCCGCTAGGCGTGGCCGCCAAGAAGGTGATGGACGCAGGTGGCCTGGTGTCGGACGACATCATCATCGGCCTGGTCAAGGACCGCCTGCAGGCGGCCGATTGCAAGGACGGCTATCTGTTCGATGGCTTCCCGCGCACCATTCCGCAGGCCGAGGCCATGAAGGAAGCGGGCGTGGCGATCGACTACGTACTGGAAATCGACGTGCCGTTCGATGCCATCATCGAGCGCATGAGCGGGCGCCGCGCGCACGTGGCATCGGGCCGCACCTACCACGTCAAGTACAACCCGCCCAAGGTGGAAGGCGTGGACGACGTCACCGGCGAACCGCTGATCCAGCGCGACGACGACAAGGAAGAGACCGTCAAGAAGCGCCTCGACGTCTACTCCCAGCAGACCCGTCCGCTGGTGGACTACTACTCCAAGTGGGCCGCCAATGGCGACCCCGCCGCCAAGGTTGCACCGCCGCAGTATCGCAAGATCGCGGGCGTTGGCAGCGTGGAAGACATCACCGCGCGTGTGTTCGACGCACTGAAGTAAGCCGCGCGCATCCAGCGCTGCAGAAAGAAAGGCGACCCCCGGGTCGCCTTTTTTATTGCCGCCGGCGAATTGACGTTTACGTAAACGTTATGCCAACATGCCATATCTGCAGCGCCAGAAAATCAAGAAGCCACTTATCCAAGCGAGGAAGACAACGATGGAAATCCGCGACAACGTCTTTATTGTCACCGGCGGCGCCTCCGGGCTCGGCGAGGGCAGCGCCCGCATGCTGGCCGCCGCCGGCGGCAAGGTAGTGATCGCTGACCTCAACGAAGCCGCCGGCACCGCGCTGGCGGCCGAGCTGGGCGGGAAGTTCGTGCGCTGCGACGTCAGCAGCGAGGCCGACGGACAGGCTGCCGTGGCGGCAGCCACCGCGCTGGGCCGCTTGGCCGGGCTGGTCAACTGCGCCGGCATCGCCACCGCCAACAAGACGGTGGGCAAGAACGGCCCGCACCCGCTCGACGCCTTCGACAAGACCATCCGCGTCAACCTGATCGGTACCTTCAACATGATCCGGCTGGCTGCCGCGGCCATGGTGCAGAACACGCCCGACGCGGAAGGCGAGCGTGGCGTGATCATCAATACGGCATCGGTGGCGGCGTTCGACGGCCAGATCGGGCAGGCCGCCTACGCAGCCTCCAAGGGCGGCGTGGTCGCCATGACGCTGGCCATCGCCCGCGACCTGTCGCGCGACGGCGTGCGCTGCATGACGATCGCCCCGGGGCTGTTCGAGACGCCCATGCTGCTGGGCATGCCGCAGGACGTACAGGACGCGCTCGGCAAGATGGTGCCGTTCCCGCCGCGCCTGGGCCGCCCGGCCGAGTACGCGAAGCTGGTGGGATCCATCATCGCCAACACCATGCTCAACGGCGAAGTGATCCGGCTCGACGGCGCCATCCGCATGCAGCCGAAGTAAGGCCGGCGGCGGCCGGGGTGGCGGCCAGTCCGCCACCAGCGTCATCCTATCAACCCGCCACGTAAGCCGTCTTCACCGTCGTATAGAACTCGGCCGCGAAGGTGCCCTGCTCGCGCGGCCCCAGGCTGGAGCCCTTGCGGCCGCCGAACGGGACGTGATAATCGACACCTGCCGTGGGCACATTGACCATGACCATGCCTGCTTGAGCGTGCCGTTTGAAGTGCTGTATGTGCTTTAGCGACGTCGAGCAGATACCGCTGGCGAGGCCGAACTCGGTGTCGTTGGCCAGTTCCAGTGCATGTTCATAGTTCCTGGCCGGGATGATGGCGGCAACCGGCCCGAAGATCTCCTCGCGGCAGATCCGCATGTCGTTGCTGCAATCGGCGAAGATCGCTGGCGTCAGGTAGAAGCCCGGCGTGGCGCGTGTCACGTGTTCGCCGCCGCACACCAACCTGGCGCCCTCCTCGCGCCCGATGGCGAGGTAGCGCAAGTCCTGCTCAAGCTGGTCGCCGCTTGCCACCGGGCCGATGTCGGTGCCGGTGTCGAGGGCGTGGCCGATCCTGAGCGCGGCCGTGCGCTCCTGCATCCGATCGACGAAACGGGCATAGATGCCCTCTTCCACGATCAGCCGGCTCGATGCGGTGCAGCGCTGCCCGGTGGAGAAGAATGCGCTTTGCACGGCGCACTCCACCGCCACCTCGAGATCGGCATCATTGAGCACCACCATCGGGTTCTTGCCGCCCATTTCAAGCTGGACCTTGGCCAGCCGTTGGGCGGCCGCCTGGGCCACGCGCCCGCCCGTAGCCACGGAACCGGTGAAGGAAATCCCGGCGATACGCCTGTCATCAAGCATGGCCTGGCCCACTTGCGAGCCGCGCCCCATCGCCAGGTTGAATGCTCCCGCCGGCAATCCCGCGCGGCTGATGATCTCCGCCAGCGCCCAGGCGCAGCCCGGCACGAGCTCCGCGGGCTTGAACACGACCGTGTTGCCGTACGCCAGGGCTGGTGCGATCTTCCAGGCGGGAATCGCCATCGGGAAGTTCCATGGCGCGATGATGCCTACCACCCCGACCGGCTCGCGCGTGACTTCGATTTCCACGCCAGGCCGTACCGAGGCCAGCTTGTCGCCGCGCTGGCGCAAGGCCTCCCCGGCGAAGAACTTGAAGATATTCCCCGCACGGGTGACCTCGCCGATGCCTTCGGGCAGGGTCTTGCCTTCTTCGCGCGACAACAGCAGGCCGAGTTCCTCGCGCCGCGCCAGGAGCTCGGTACCGATCTTGTCGAGCGCATCGGCGCGTTGTTGTGGCGTGCTGGCGGCCCACCGCGGCGCGGCGGCTTGGGCGGCGGCGCTGGCCTGGCCGGCCTGTGCGGCATCGGCCAGCGCGTAGTGGCCGATGATGTCGGTGGTGTCGGATGGATTGACGTTGGCGTGAGCGGATGCGCCGTCGAGCCATTGGCCGTCGATATAGTTCTTATACATGGTCATGTCAGGTTTCTACGTGTCTAGCAATGAGAGTTCTACCTGCTTGAGGCGGTGCACGATGCCCTTGACGAATTCCAGCGTGACATTGGACAGCACGCGCTGGCATGGCGTGATGATGCCAACCGTCAGCGCGTTGATATTGGGTTCGTCGAACGGGCGCCAGACCACTTCGCCGCTGGCGATCTCATCAATGAAAGCGAGCTTGGAGAAGAAGGAAATGCCCCGCCCCGAGGCGACTAGGCGCTTGAGCAGAAGGGTGGAATTGCAGGTAACGCTGGGGGTCATCAGATCCCAGAATTCCATGAACCTGGGAGACACCACGCCCTGGATCGGCGAGCGTCCTTCGAGGCGCAGGAACGCGTGGCTGCGGCAGTCGGCAAAGCTGATCCGCTCCTTCTTCGCAAGCGGATGGGAAGAGGCCATTACTACGCCTGGCGGCAGCGCGACCTGGGCCACGACGTTCAGCCCCGCCGGCAGCTTGGCGATAAAGGTGACGCCGACATCGAACTCGCCACCCAGGACTTTTGGCGCGACATCCCAGGGGGTGATGGCGGCGATGGAGTACGTCACTGCCGGATATAGTTCCGAATAGTCCTCCACCGCCGCGGGGAGGAAATCGACGAACAGTGAGTCCATCGCCGCGACCGATATGTGGCCCCTACGTTCGTCCTTGAGTTCATCGAGTTCGCTTCGCATCAGGTGAAAATCGTTGAGCGTCGCGCGGATATGCTGCAGCATCCGCTCGCCCGAAGCATTCAGCCGGATACCGTTGGGCAAGCGGTCGAACAGCTCGGTTCCCATCTCGGCCTCGAGCTTGAGAATCTGCCGGTTGACGGCGCTGGATGCGACATAAAGGTTCTGCGCCGCCTTGCGGATCGACCCGCATCGCGCGACTTCAACGAAGTACTTCAGGATGCTGGCGTGCATGCTCTCCTCGATCGATTCATGAACTACGGCTCGCTGCGCACAGGATACGCCTCGACCACGGGGTGGTCACAGGCCTGCGGCCCGACGTAGTCGGCGCCGCCCGGCGAGCCGACGCCGCTCACGTGCCTGGCAAAAAACTCCCTGTTCACGGCGGCGAACACGGCCTGCGCCGGCGGCAGCTCCACTTCGTCGTGGATGGCTTCGGTCGGGCACACGGAAACGCAGATGCCGCAGCTGATGCATTCATCGGGGTGGATATAGAGCGTGCGCACGCCCTCGTAGATGCAATCGACGGGGCAGCATTTCACGCAGGCGCCGTCCTTGACATCGATACAACCAGAGGCAATGACGTAGGCCATCAGCGCCCGCTCCATTGCGGCTTGCGCTTTTGCTGGAAGGCCAGCACGCCTTCGCGCGCGTCCTCGGACCGCAGCGCGTCGACCAGGGCGGGCAGCCGCAGTGCCTGGGCGTCGGCCGGCGACAAGGTCGACGTGCGGCGCACAACCTGCTTGATCGCCTGCTGCGACAGCGGCGCGCACGCCAGCAGCGCATCGATCCAGACTTGCACCGCCGCATCCAGTTGCGCGCGTGGCACCACCTCGTTGATCAGGCCGATCTCGGCGGCTTCGCGTGCCGGCATGCGGCGCCCCGTCAGCAGCATGGCCATGGCCTTGCGGAACGGGATCTGACGCTGCAGCAGGGTCATGCCGCCGTCGAGCGGCATGCGTCCCACCAGCGCTTCGGGCAAGCCAAAGCTGGCCTCCTCGCAAGCGACCACGATGTCGCAGCCCAGCACCATCTCGAAGCCGCCGCCGAGCGCGAAGCCGTTGACGCGAGCGATGACAGGTATATTCAGCGACTCGCGCAACGCGATGCCGCCGAATCCGCCCGGCCGCGCGGCACCCCAGTATTCCAGGCCGGTGGTGGACGGGTTCTTCATATCGGCGCCCACGCAGAAGGCGCGGTCACCCTCCCCCGTCAGCACGATGACGCGAACATCGTCGCGCCGCTCCAGCTCTGCCCAGATGCCTTGCAACTCGGCCTCGGTAGCGAGATCGACTGCGTTCATGACCTCGGGCCGCGACAAGGTCACCGTGGCGACAAAATTCTCGACTTGCAGATGGACGCTCATTCCGCCACTCCTTGCACGGCCATCGTTGCCGGCATGCCCTCTAGTTCGCGCAGCACGTCATCGTTATGCTGACCGAGCCGCGGCGGCGGGCGGCGCAGGCTGACGCGAGCGCGCGACATGCTGATGGGACTGCCGACGAATTTGACTTGCCGGCCCTCGCCCGCGCCTTCCAGCAGCAGCTGGTTGTGCAAAGTCTGCGGATCCACCAGCGCTTCGCGCAGGTCTCGCACCGGCGCGCAGAGTATGTCCTGCGCTTCCAGGCGGGAGAGCCAGTGGTCGCGCGTATTGGCGGCAAAGCGCTCGCGCAGCACTGCCTGCAGCCCGGCCTTGTTGCGGAACTGCTGGCTCAGGTCGCAGTAGCGCGGATCTGCCGACATGTCCTCGATCTCAAGCGCCGCGCAGATGTCGCGCAACGGGTTCTGCTTGAATGCGCCCACCATCACCAGGGGTCCCGTCTGCGTATCGAACACGCCGGACAACGGCATGGCCGCCCAGTTGACCTCGGAATCGTCCATCATGATCATGGCCGCTTCCTGCATCTGCATGGCGAGCATGGAGTTGTACAGCGACACGCTGATCTTCTGTCCCTCGCCAGTGCGGGCGCGGTCCAGCAAGGCCAGCAGCACGCCCTGCACCATGTGCATGCCGGCGGAATAGTCGGCCAGCGCGGTCGGGTAGACCGAGACCGGCACCGAATCGTCGGCCCGGCGCGCCATCACGCCGGTAATGGCCTGTGCCAGCACGTCCTGGCCGCCCTTGTGCGCATACGGCCCGGATTCGCCGAAGCCGGTGCCGACCGCGTAGATGATGCGCGGATTCAACGCGCGGCATGCCTCGTAGCCGAGGCCCATGCGCTCCATCACCCCCGCGCGGAAATTATTGACCACGACATCGGCGCCGGCGATCAGGGTCTTCACGTGCGCCATCTGTTCCGGATCCCGCAGGTCAAGCGCAATGCTGCGCTTGTTGCGGTTCAGGCTGCAGAAGATGGGGTTGTCCGCGCCGGCAACCGGCTCGAAGGTGGAGCGGCTGAGATCGCCGGAGCCCTTGCGCTCCACCTTGATAACGTCGGCGCCGTAGTCGGCCAGCGTCTGCGTGCACACCGGGCCCATCATCACCTGGGTGAAATCGATGACCCGGATGCCGCTCAGGGGCAGGTCTTGCGCCATGTTGTTGTTCTCCATGTCTTATGCCGCCTCCGCCTGCTGCACATAGGCCGCCAGTGCGGGAATATCCGCGTTGCGGCCAGTCTGGTCGCCGGGATCCGCGCCCTGTGCGCGCAAGGTCTTCTGCACCGCCCGCACGTCGACGTCGCGCACTGAAACATTGGCGTTGAGCGCCAGCGCTGCGGCGACGCCGGCGGCTTCGCCCATCGCCATGCAGGGCGGGATCTCGCGCGAGATCTTCTGCGCCTGCGAGGTGGCCGAGTAGTGGCGGCCGGCCACCAGCAGGTTGTCCACCTGCTTTGGCAACAGCGCGCGGTACGGCATGTAGTAGTCACGGCCGCGCGCGATGCTGTCGTCAAAGCGCAACCGCTGCGCCACGTCTTCCTTGGACATCACGTACTCGCCTTCGAGCAGGCGGGTCTGCCGCACGCCCGTCTGCGGTGCGACGTCGATCACGTAGCATTGCTCGAAGCCGGGCAGCTTGTCGCGCACGAACTCGACCACGGCGTGGATATGCTGGCGACCCTGGAGTTCGGCGCGCGTCAGGTCTTCCGCCTTGAGGCCGTCGATGCCCGCCATGTGCGGGCAGTTGCACCACACCACGCCAGGCAGCGGCGTCTTGAGCCACCACAGTCCCCACGAGCCGCCGAGGATGCGCTTGATCTGGCGGTCGAGCTGCGCGTAGGCCTCTGGCTCTTCGTGCTCGAAGCGCTCGGCGGCGTCCGTATCCACGCCGCCCAGGCGGAACACCGTGGTGGTGATGTAGCTGCCGCCGGCATGCGGCGCACCTGCGGAGGCCGCGACATCGAGGTCGCCGGTGGCGTCGATCACCACGTCGGCGAGGATGGCTTCACGCCCGCTCTTCGTTTCGCAGATCACGCCCTTGACCTGGCCGTCCTCCACCAACGTCTGCGAGAACCACGAATGCAGCCGCAGCTTGACGCCGGCTTGCTGCACCATGTCGAGCGCGACGCGCTTGTAGGCGTCCGGGTCGAAGGCCGCGGCGAAGCACACCGGATGCGGCGTCTTCTGGCTGTGGAAATCGAACGTGCCCCAGCGGCCCCAGCGCCGATAGGCGGCCGGGTCTTCGCCCCATTCGTTCGCGCGGGGAAACTTGGCCAGGCCCAGCGCTGCCATGTTTTCGATCATGGTCATGCAGTTGCCGCGCACCGAAATCTCCTGCAGGTGGCTGTCCCACATATCGTCCAGCACCAGCACCATGCCGCCGGAAGCAAGGCCACCCAGGTGGTTGTAGCGTTCGAGCAGAATCGTCTCAGCGCCGTTCCTTGCCGCGGCAAGCGCGGCCGACAGGCCAGCCGGCCCACCGCCCACCACCACGACATTTGCTGCGGCCGCGACGCGCACATCGTGTGCCGGCTGGCGGATCCAGTCATTGATCTTGTTCATTTGTATCCTCGGGATTGTTGTTGTCGTGCAGCGCTCAGTGCGATTGCTCAGGCTGCCACGTGATAAGCCAGCGTTCGACCAGTGCGATCACCAGGAAGAAGGTGCCGGACATCGCCGCGCACATGATGATTGCCGCGTATAGCAAGGCGGAGTCAAAGGCATAAGTGGCCTGGATGATCATGGCGCCGATGCCCACCGTGGCCCCGATCCATTCGCCGACGACCGCACCGATCACCGACATCGACGCGGCGATGCGCAGCGCGGAGAAGAGATACGGCAGCGAATTGAGCAGGCGCAGCTTGAAGAAGATCTCGCGCTTGCTGGCCGACAGGACCCGCATCAGTTCCAGCGACTGCGGATTGACGGCTTCCAGCCCGCGCACCATGTTCACCAGTGTGGGGAAAAAGCACACGATGGCGGCGATGGTGATCTTCGGCTCGATCCCGTTGCCCATGATCAGCACCAGGATCGGCGCCTTGGCCACCACCGGGATCGAGTTGATCATGACCGCCACCGGGTAGAAGATCTCCTGCAGCGTCTTGTTATGGACGAACACGGTCGCCAGCAGGATGGCGAGCAGGTTGCCCAACAGGAAGCCGCCGGCCGCTTCGATGGTGGTGGGAATCAGGTTCTGCAGCAGAACGTCGCGCTTGTCGAAGAATGTCTGCAGCACCAGCCCGGGAGACGGCGCGATGAAGGGCTTGATATCGAAGCCCGCCACCACGGCCCACCAGGCGAACAGCAGCCCCGCGATACCGAGCGCGGGCAAGACGCGGGCGCGCCAGACGCGCCGCCGACGGCTGGCGAAATAGGCGTGGGCCTCCGCATCCGCGCCGGCAACGGGCAGGTTCAACTTCATTTCCGATGTGCTCATCAGCAAGTCTCCAGCACGCGGCGCAGATGCGCGGATAGTGTTACGAACGCGGGGGTTTCACGCACATCCAGGGTGCGGTCTTCAGGCAGCGCCACCGGGACGATTTCCTTGACCCGGCCGGGGTTGGCCGCCAGCAGGAGCACGCGCTGGCCCAGGAATGCCGCTTCATGGATGCTGTGCGTGACGAACAGGATCGTCAGTCCCATTTCCTTCCAGACCCGCCGCAATTCCTCGTTCAGCCGGTCGCGCGTGATTTCATCCAGCGCACCGAAGGGCTCGTCCATCAGCAGCACCTTCGGATCGCTGACCAGCGCGCGGGCGATCGCGACGCGCTGGCGCATGCCGCCGGACATCTCATGAGGCAGCGCATCCTCGCGCCCCTTCAAGCCAACCAGTTCCAGCAGCTCGCGTGGCGTTGCCTTGCCCGCGCGCGCCTTGCCGTTGGCGACTTCAAGCGGCAGCTCGACGTTCTGCAACGCCGTGCGCCAGGGCAGCAGCGCCGCATCCTGGAACACGAAGCCGATGTCGCGGCGGGCCCGAGCGACCGCCGGCGGTTCGTTGAGCACGCGGATGTCGCCGCGGCTGGGCTTGACCAGGTCCGCCACCACGCGCAGGAACGTGGACTTGCCGCAGCCGGAGGGTCCGAGCAGCGTCAGGAATTCCCCCGTGGCCACATCGAGGCTCAGGCCCTCGATGGCTGTGGTGCTGCGACGGTCGGTGAAGAAGCGGACATTGATATCGCGGCAACTGATTGAAAGTCCGGTGCCGGTGGAAGCTGGAACGCCGGCGCGTGCGGCAGGACGTGGATTGAATAGCGTGGCTTGCATTGCTTACACCACCAGTCGTGACGATTTGGTGGCATGCAGGATGTCGAGCGTCATGACATCCTCCACCTTGGGAGCGCGCGCGCGGAACTGGCCGAGCTGCGCGTACAGGGAGATCTGCTCCTGCCATACGGCGGGGTCCATGCTGCCCCAGCCCTGCGTGGCGCTCGCCGGGTTGAGGGCATAGCCCATCAGGACGTCGATCGATGCGCGCTCATCCGCGCGGTTCAGGCTCGGGAACTCCTTGAGCAGCAGGTCGATGGCCTGGTCGCGGTTCTTGTTGGCATAGAGCCAGCCGCGCGCGGTCGCGCGCAGAAAGCGCTGCAGCACTTCCGGATGCTTGCGCAGCGTATCGGTATGCGCGTAGTAGGGCAGCGCATAGAGCCGGACACCGGAGTCCCACAGGCTCAGGTCGACACGGTCGGCACCGAGCGCCTTCAGTGCGGACACGTTGGTCTGCCAGCCGGCTACTGCGTCGACGCGACCGCTCAGCAGAGGCATCATGTCGGAGCCGATCGGCACGATATTGACCTGGCTCTCGGCGATCTTGTGCTTGACCAGCAGGGCCTTGAGCAAAACGAGTCCGGTGGCGTGGATACCGATGCGCTTGCCGATCATGTCCTGCGGCGTGCGGATCGGGGCCTTCTTCAGCGAGAAGAATGCATAGGGGTGTCGCTGCAGGCCCGTGGCAAAACACTGGACCGGCAGCCCTTCCGATACCGCCAGCATGACGGACGGGCTGGAAGAAATCTGTCCGGCCTCGCCGCGCCCGGAGGCCACGATGGCCACCCCGTCGACATTGGGGCCGCCGGGCAGGATCTTGAAGTCGATGCCTTCCTGCTCGTAGTAGCCAAGCCGCTTGGCCACGACTTCGCCCACCTGGTTGCCGCCAGGGATCCAGCCCAATTGCATATTCACCGCCGCGCGATCGGCTGCGAACGATCTCACCGACAGCAGCGTGCCGGTGGCCAGCCCGGCGGCCAGCAGGGAAGCCTGCAGCACACGCCTGCGGCTCGGGTCGTCTAACCGTGACATCTTGATTTCCATGGGTCTCCACCTCGTTTTCGGATCTGTCTGCAAGCGGTCAAATCTCGTGACTGCTGTATTTTGATGACGAGGGAGTGCTCGAACAAGAACCGTTTTTCGAGCATGGGCGATGCCTGAATTAGAGCGCACAATGCCAGTGCAGCATGCCCGACGCAGGTGCCGGCGATGCTTTATTGCGGTGCAAAAAGAAGGACGCCCCTTAATGGGTCGAGCGAAAAATTCGCTCGGCGGTAGCCAAAATCTGTGCTTCCCGCGGCGGTTTTCCTGCGCCGACAATCCACTCAAATCTCACCGATAAAGAGATCAATGAGGGAGCAGGCATGCATCGCCGTTACGCAGTCGATTCGATTGGCTTACTTCTCGCCCGTGCTGGCTCGCGTGTGTTTGCACGCCACGCCGGTTCCGGCAAGCACCTTGGCCGGCTAGCCATCCCAGCCAGCTTCCCGCTACCTGCGGACACGGCTTGGGTCGTTTCCTAGCGACGTCGCCCGCACCTCTTCCCGTCCAGCTCTTCTTTCTTCCGGATCCCTGCGCACCCGCGGTGCGTGCGGGAGGACCGCTTTTTTACTTTTTTTCTAATGACAGGAAGGTCACTATGAAGCGAAGTGCCATCGTCGCCACGACGTTATTGCTGGCGTGTTCGGCATCCCACGCGCAAAGCGGGGTGAATTTGTACGGGCTGATCTCGACCGGCATTGTTTATGCCAACAACCAGAACAGCCATTCCAGCTTCCAGATGGCCAACGGGCCGATGCAAACGCCTCGCTGGGGATTAAGGGGCGAGGAAGACCTGGGTGGCGGCAACAAGGCCATCTTTACGCTGGAGAGTGGTTTTTCCGTCACCAATGGCGCGGCTTCGCAGGGTGGGCGGATGTTCGGCCGGCAGGCCTTCGTCGGCATGTCGTCCCAGGATCTGGGCACCGTTACATTAGGCCGGCAGTACGATCTCTCGGCGGCGACGCTGTGGTCATTCGAATCGGCAACACAGTTCGCCGCCTATGGCACCCACATCGGCGACAGCGACAACGTGTTCAACACGTTCCGCGTCAACAATACGATCGCCTACAAGAGCCCTTCATACGGTGGCCTGCAGTTTGCCGGCATGTTCAGCCTCGGGGAAAAGCCTGGCGACTTCCGCTCGAACAATGCGTATAGCCTCGGCATATCGTACAAACGCAACGATCTTTCGCTGGGCGTGGCGTATGAGGAGCTGAATACGCCGAACAGCCCGACTAACCAGTCGGGCGCAGTAGTCGGCGACTACGGCTTCACGTCTCCCTTCCTCACCAGCCTGGCTACCGGGGCCAAAGTGGATCGGCAGCGGATCTGGGGCGCGGGGGGCGCCTATCAGTTCGGTCCGGTGGGCGTCTCGGTCCTGTACACCAATGTGCGCTTCAACTACCTCGACAATACGAGGCTGACGGTCAACAACGGCGAGATTTCCGTTACCGACTACATCACGCCAAACCTGATGGTGGGCGCAGCCTATATCTATACGTGGGGCGATTACCGCCCTATGGACAACAGCCCGAAATGGCATCAGGTCAACCTCGGCGCCGACTATTTCCTCAGTAAGCGCACCGACCTGTTCCTGGTCGGCATATACCAGCACGCCGCCGGCGACGCCAGATATGCCCAGATCTACACGCTCTCGCCGTCCTCGACCAAGACCCAGGTATCGGCAGTGGCGGGGATCCGGCATAAGTTCTAAGACGCCAGGGCACTTGGCCCTCAGGCAGGCATCAGCATCACCAGCGTCAGACCCGGCGCGGCCGCCGGCACCAGCGTGAGCTGCTCGAAATGCAGCAGCCCGCGCTGCGGATGGCAAAAGCCGCGGCGGCCGCCCTGGCGCTCTTCCACGTCCTGCGACAGCCAGTCGGCGCGGAACGCCGGGCTCTGCGAGATCAGTCCGTCCACGAGCGCCCGCGTCGGCGGGTCTTCGGCATGGCGGATGCTGTGCGCGCGGAATTCCGCCACCAGCCGTGCCGCGCGGTGCGGCCAGTCCTCCACCAGTGCCTGCAAACCCGGCGACAGGAACATGCTGCGCAGCAGGTTGCGATCCTCACTGGTGGGGTCGAGCCAGCCCACGAACAGGTCGGCGGCGGCGGCATTCCAGGCCAGCGCGTTCCATTGCCGGTCCAGCAGGTAGGCTGGGCCGTTGATGGCCTCCACGCTGGCGAGGACCGTGGCGGGTGCGTGTTCGTCCTGCGCTTGCATGGGGTCGCGCCGGCCGGCCAGCTCGAACAGGTAGGCCCGCTCCGCACGCGACAGCCGCAGTGCGCCGGCCAGGCTGGCAAGCGCGCGGGCCGACAGCGCCACCGGCCGGCCCTGCTCCAGCCACGTTACCCAGGTGGCGCTCAGGCCAGCGAGCTGCGCCAGCTCCTCGCGGCGCAAGCCCGGGGTGCGCCGCCGCCGGCCGGGCGCCAGGCCAACCTCGGCCGGGGCCAGGCGCTCGCGGTGGGCCCGCAGGAAGCGGCCCAGCACGGCTTCGCGCGTGAGTTCGCTTGGCTTGGCGGGATCGGGAAGCGCGTAATCTGTCATGGAGGGCTGAGCGGGAAAACGAGGCAGTAGACTGGAAGCTGGTGCGTTTTATACCAGGATAAAACCCTGACTTGTACCGGGAAAACAGGCTGCTACAGTACGTCGAACCCGTTACGCGGGCAAGTCCCCCGGTCCCCGCTTTTGCAGCCCCCGATCACCAGAATCCACCAGCGGCCATTGCCGCCAGGAGAGCCCCATGCAACAACAAGAACTCGTTGCCGCCCAGTTCGGCGCCACCGCCAGCGCCTACCTCACCAGCGCGGTCCACGCCCAGGGTGCGGACCTGCAGCAGCTTGCGCAGGAACTGGCTGCGCTGCCGGCGGCGCGGGTGCTCGACCTGGGTTGCGGCGCGGGCCACGCCAGCTTTGCCGCGGCGGGGGTCGCAGCGGAAGTGACGGCTTACGATTTGTCGGCAGAGATGCTGGCGGTGGTGGAAGGCGCGGCGCGCGACAAGGGGCTGGCCAATATCCGCACCCGCCAGGGCGCCGCGGAATCGCTGCCCTTCGACGATGCCAGCTTCGACGCGGTGATCTCGCGCATGAGCGCGCACCACTGGCGCAACGTGCCGGCGGCGCTGGCGGAGATGCACCGGGTGCTCAAGCCGGGCGGCAAGGTCGTGCTGATCGACATCGCCGGCTCGGACGACCCGCTGCTCGACACCTGGCTGCAATCGGTGGAGTTGTTGCGCGACCCGTCGCATATCCGCGACTACACCGGCAACGAATGGCAAGCGATGCTGGAGACGGCGGGCTTCCAGGCCGGTATCTCGCCGATCTGGCGCATCGAGCTGGAGTTTGCCACCTGGGTGCAGCGCATGCGCACGCCGCCCGTGGCGGTGGCCGCCATCTTGCACCTGTGGCAACTGGCGCCGGCGGAAGTATGCGACCACTACCTGGTCAAGGCCGACGGCAGCTTTGCGCTGGAAGCGGTGATGGTCACGGCAACGCGCAGCTAAGCCGCTAAGCTGTTAAGCCGCTAAGCCAGGGTGCCAGTCATTGCGGCATGGCCGGCTCGGCCGGCAACGGCAGGCTCTGCACCATCTGCCACACGGCGGCGGCCGAGGGCGACAAGGAGCGGTCTTCCCGGCAGACCATGACGATGCGCCGCTCCTCGCGCGGCGTGAGCGGCCGCCAGACCAGCGGCGACGCCGCCGGCAGCGGCAGCGAGAACGAGGGCAGGACCGAAGCGCCGATGCCGGCCTCGACCATGCCGAACACGCTGGCTGAATGCCCCAGTTCCTGCACCACGCTGGGCGCCACGCCATGGCTGGCGAAGATGCGGTCGATCAGGGGCCGGCTGCCCGAGGCGAAATCCAGCAACACCAGCGGCATGCGGTCCAGCGCGGACCACGGCACCGAGTCGGCATTGGCCAGCGGGTGATCGCGCCGGCACACAAAGCAAAATGGATCGGTCGCCAGCGGCGCGATGGTCAAGCCTTCTCGCGCCAAAGGATCGATCAATACGCCAAAGTCCACCGCCCCCGCACGGATCTGCTCGAGGCCATCCGCCTGCACGTTGTCGCGCACGCTGAGACGAATATCCGGGTACTGGCGCGCGCAGGTCGCCACATACAGCGGCATCAGCCGCGCCGAAATCGTGGGTGCACTGGCAATCACAACACGTCCCCGATAGCGCTCGCCAAGCTGGCGGGTTTCTTCCAGCGTATCGTCCAGCTGGCCAAGCAGGCGCTCGATGGCGGGGGCCAGCGCCTGGCCCGCGTCGGTCACCACCACCTCGCGCGTGGTGCGGTCGAGCAAGCGCACGCCAAGTGCCTCTTCGAGCTCAGCCACGCCCCGGCTGACGGCCGGCTGCGTCAGGCCGACGGCATCCGCGGCACGGCTGAAACTGCCATGCCCGACCACGGCGAGGAAGACGCGCAACTGGCGCAATGTGTAATTCATGCGTCTATGAGATGAATGGATGCGATAAATGAATTTGCATTCTAGGCTTCAGTAACGTCCAATACTAGGCGAAACCCTAATCCAACTTTGCCGTCAATGTCCGCCATCCTCTCACCCTTCAAGAAAATCTACGACCTGATCGACGGGTTCGTACTGATCATGCTCACCGCCATCGGCATCGCGCTGCTGGCCCCGCAAATTGGCGCCGGCGACGGCCCGCTGCACCTGGGCATGGTCACCAACCTGGGCGTGGCCCTGGTGTTCTTCCTGCACGGCGCGGCGCTCTCGCGCGACAAGCTGGTGGCCGGCGCGCGCCACTGGCGCCTGCACGCCTTCGTGCAGAGCTTCACCTACATCGTCTTCCCGGTGGTCGGGCTGGCGCTGATGTTCGGCCTGCGCAACACGCTGCCCGCCGAGCTGCTGCTGGGCGTGTTCTACCTGTGCGCGCTGCCCTCCACCGTGTCGTCGTCGGTGGCGATGACCTCGATGGCGCGCGGCAACGTGCCGGGTGCCATCTTCAACGCCACCATCTCGGGCCTGATCGGCATGGCCGTCACACCGTTGCTGATGGGCCTGGTGATCAGCGCCAGCGGCGCCTCGATGCCGCTGGGCAAGGCGCTGACCGGCGTTGCGCTGCAACTGCTGCTGCCGTTCGCGCTCGGCCAGCTGGCCCGTCCGCTGATCGGCAGCTGGCTGGCCAAGAAGAAGCAGATCACCAACAAGATCGACCGCGGCGTGATCGTGCTGATCGTGTATTCGTCGTTCTGCGACGCCACCGCCGCCGGCCTGTGGCACAAGTACAACTGGGAAACCATCGGCGCCGTGATGGCGCTCGCCGCCGTGCTGCTGCTCGTGATCCTGGCCACCACCACCTTCACCGCGCGCCGCCTCGGCTTCTCCGTGGAAGACGAGATCACCGCGGTGTTCTGCGGCTCCAAGAAGAGCCTGGCCAACGGCATCCCGATGGCCAAGATCCTGTTTGCCGGCCACCCGGCGCTGGGCCTCTTGGTGCTGCCGCTGATGGTCTACCACCAGTTGCAGCTGATCGTGTGCTCGGTGATCGCCTCGCGCTACGCCGGCCGCGATGCGCTGCCCGAAGGCGCCACTGCCCGCGCCTGAATATTACCGCGCAACATGACAAACGGCCGGCAAGTTGATTGCCGGCCGTTTTTTTGACGCATTGGCCTTCCGTGGGAGTTGAACCCCTGCCTGCCGCTCCCTCCCCCCACGAGGGGAGAGGGAGCGGCAGGCGTGTCATTGCGGACGGTTTTGGCCCATCCTCGCTTACACCGACGGATTCTTCGACAGTGGCGGATTGCGCGCGAAGTAGTTCTTGATGCCACGCAGGATGGCGTTGGCCAGTTGCTCCTGGTGGTTCTCGTCGTTGAGCTTGCGCTCTTCCTCGGGATTGCTGATGAAGGCGGTCTCGACCAGGATCGAAGGGATATCCGGCGCCTTCAGCACGGCAAAGCCCGCCTGCTCCACGCTGCCCTTGTGCAGCCGGTTGACGCCGCCGATCTCCGACAGCACAGCCTTGCCCACCTGCAGGCTGTCATTGATCTGCGCGGTGGTGGACAAGTCCAGCAGCACCCGCGCCACCTGCGCATCCTTGTTGCCCATGTTGGCGCCGCCGATCAGGTCGGAGGCATTTTCCTTGTTGGCCATCCAGCGCGCCGCGCTGCTCGAGGCGCCGCGCTCGGACAGCGCGAACACCGAGGCGCCCTTGGCTTCCGCCGAGAGGAAGGCATCGGCATGGATGGACACGAACAGGTCGGCCTGCACCCGGCGCGCCTTTTGCACGCGCACATTGAGCGGCACGAAGAAGTCCGCGTCGCGCGTCATCATGGCGCGCATATTGGGCTGGGCATCGATCTTGGCGCGCAGCCGCTGCGCGATCTGCAGCACCACGTCCTTCTCGCGCGAGCCGGAGGCGCCGGTGGCGCCGGGATCCTCGCCGCCGTGGCCTGGATCGATGGCCACCGTCAGCAGGCGGCGCATCTTGAAGGAACGGTCCGCCGGCGGATTGTTGGCGGGCAAGGCCGCAGGCGGATTGTTCTGGGCCAGCGGCGGTGCCGATGGTGCCGTAGAGGGGACCGGTGGCCTGGGCTTGACGGCTGCCATTGGCGGCAGGGCCGGCACCGGGTTGGCGCCCTTGTCGTCGAACTTGCGCACCAGCGCGCCAATGGCGTCTTCCTCGCCGGTGGCAGGCGCGCCGGACGCGTCATCCGCGCCTGCCGGCGGCTGCGTGGCGGCAAACCTGCGCTGCTTGTCCTCGGTGTCGCGCACCAGCGTCCACAGCGGATCGGGCGGGTTGACGGGGTAGAGGTCAAACACCAGGCGGTTGCGGTAGCTGCCGATCGGCGCCAGCGTGAACACCTGCGGCGAGACGTTTTCCTTCAGGTCGAACACCAGCCGCACCACGCGCGGCCGGTTCTGGCCCACGCGCACGGTCTGGATGTAAGGATCGTTGGAGGTGATCTTGGCCACCAGCTCGCGCAAGGTGGGTGAGAGATCGAGGCCATCGATGTCCACCACCAGCCGGTCGGGGCCGTGGATCATCTGGTGGACGGCGGCCAGCGGCTCGTCGGATTCGATGGTGACGCGGGTGTATTCCTCGGCGGGCCAGACCCGCACCGCGACGATGCCGGCGCCAAAGGCGATCTGCGGCCCGGCCAGTGTCAGCACCACGCCGCCGGCGCTGGCCTTGAGGCACTGCGCCAGCCATTTGCGGCGGGCCAGCTGGATATCGTCGGGTCGGTCGGTGGCGAGTCGCTTGATCAGCATGCGCAAAGCAGGATAAGTCCAGTCTGAGTATAGGCACGAAGCGTGACGATACGGCGTTCGGCTGCGTCGTCGGCGTCGCTTGTGTCCGATTGGAGCAACAAGTGAAGGTCCGGTTCCCCAAGCAAGTGCCCGGCATTCTCCGGCCACTCCACCAGGTTAACGGCAGGTTCGGCAAAACAATCACGAAAACCGGCATCGGCCCACTCCTCCGGATCGGCGAAGCGGTACAGGTCGAAGTGGTAGGCGGTCAGGGGTGAGCCATCGGCGCGCGTGACCGAATACGGCTCGCACAGCGTATAGGTGGGGCTGCGCACCTTGCCCGTGTGGCCGAGCGCGCGAAGGATGGCACGCGACAACGTGGTCTTGCCGGCGCCAAGGTCGCCCGAGAGCTGCAGGTGCACGGTCTGGGGCGGCAGCATGCGCACGGCCTCGGCCAGCGCCGCGCCCAGCCGGGCGGTGGCCGCTTCGTCGGGCAGGTTGAGTGTGCGTTCTTGGAGCAGAGGCATTGCGTACAATTGGGGAATGATCGACCGAGCAGCCCAGGCGCCAACCGCCTCGCCCCCTCCTGCCAGCAGCGCCGTCCCCGGGACAGCGCCTGGCCTTGCGCCGTCCATTGCCCATGCGGGCCCGGACACCGCCGGGCTGGAAGCGCTGGTGGGCTCGATCCGGGCCTGGGGCACGGAACTCGGCTTCGATGCGGTCAGCATTGCCGACGTGGATCTCAGCCGGGCCGAAGCAGGATTGTTGGCGTGGCTGGCACAGGGCTACCACGGCGACATGGATTATATGGCGAACCACGGCTTGCGGCGCGCGCGTCCCGCCGAACTGGTGCCCGGCACGGTGCGCGCCATCGTGGCCCGCATGCCGTATCTGCCCGCCGCGGGCCCGGACGACTGGCGCAGCCATGAACTTGCCCGGCTCGACGACCCCGCCACCGCCGTGATCTCGCTTTACGCGCGGGGCCGCGATTATCACAAGGTGCTGCGCAACCGCCTGCAGCAGCTCGCCAGCCGCATCGAGGCCGCCATCGGCCCGTTCGGCTATCGCGTCTTCACGGATTCCGCGCCGGTGATGGAGGTGGCGCTGGCCGCGCAGGGCGGCCTCGGCTGGCGCGGCAAGCACACGCTGCTGCTCGACCGCGATGGCGGCTCGATGTTCTTCCTCGGCGAGATCCTGGTCGATGTGCCCTTCCCCGCCGACGCGCCGGAATCCGACCACTGCGGCCATTGCCGCCGCTGCATCGATATCTGCCCGACCCAGGCCATCCTGGAGCCCTACCGCATCGACGCGCGCCGCTGCATCTCCTACCTGACCATCGAGCACAAGGGCGCCATCCCCGAGGAGTTGCGCGCGCCGATGGGCAACCGCGTATATGGCTGCGACGACTGCCAGCTGGCCTGCCCGTGGAACAAGTTCGCCCACCGCGCCACGCTGCCGGACTTCGACGTGCGCAACGGCTTCGACGCACCCGACATGGCCGAGCTGTTCGGCTGGACCGAGGCGGAGTTCAACCAGCGGCTGGAGGGCAGCCCGATCCGCCGCATCGGCCATGAACGCTGGCTGCGCAACCTGGCGGTGGGACTGGGCAACAGCCTGCGCGCGGCGCTCGCCAGTGGCGACACGGCGCTGGCCGCGCGCATCCGCGCCGCGCTCGGCGCGCGCCAGGCCGACGCCAGCCCGCTGGTGCGCGAGCATATCGACTGGGCGCTGGCGCAAGCGCCAGCGCACACCGAAGCACCCGCTAACTGACCAGGGACAGCCAGAACGGCGTGGTGACGATGGCCGCCACGGTCATGACCGAGATCGTCGCCGCCACCATCGGCCCGTTGCCGCCCATGCGCACGGCCAGGATGTAGGCGCTGGATGCGGTCGGCAGCGAGGCGAACAGCACCACGATCTGCGACTGCAACTCGGTCAGCGGCAGCAAGCGCCCCACCGCCCAGGCAAAGCACGGCATGGCCACCAGCTTGACGCCGCTCCACCATGCCACCGGCCCGATCGCCCCCGTCACCCCCCTCATCTGCAGGCCCGCGCCGACCGTCATCAGCCCCAGCGCCGTGGATGCGGAACCCAGCCGGGCCAGCGTCATGCCCACCACCTCGGGCGGGTGCAGGCCAAGCAGGTTGGTCAGCAAGCCCCCGGCGGTGGCCAGGATCAGCGGGTTGCGCGCCAGCTCGCGCCACAGGCGGGTTTCGCCGTGACGGGCCAGTGCCCATACCGCGGCCACGTTGCACAGCGGCACCGTGCAGCCGACGATCACCGCCATCATGGCCAGCCCCTCGCTGCCGCCCAGGCGCGCGGCCAGCGCCAGCCCGATATAGGAATTGAAGCGGAATGCGGTCTGCAGGCCGGAAGCAAAATCGAGCGGCGCCAGCCGCATCGCCCATTTGACGGCGTAGCCGCCCACCATGCCAAAGGCGGTGGTCAGCAGCGCCAGGCCGAGCATGGCCGAGGTCGAGGAGAAATCGAACTTGGCGCTGTTGGTGGACTGCAACAGCAGCGCGGGGAAAAGCACGAAATACACCAGACGCTCTACGCCAGCCCAGAACGCGCGGTCGAACGGGGAATGGCGCACCAGCAGCCAGCCGATCAGGATCAGGCTGAAATCCGGCACCAACAGGAGAGCAGAAGACATCGATTGGTTTTAGTTATTGTGATGGCCGCCGCGCACGCCAAGTGCAGCCTAGGGCAGATACCAATTGGTATTGTTTCAGAAATCGCGGAATATGGCACGTTCCGTCGTACCGTCCAGCCTCTCCATGTTTCCCCGCCGTACCCCGTTCGCGCACGAACCGCTCGCCCGCCGCGCCAGCCTGCTGGCGCTCGCCCTCTGCGTGGGCGCGGCCCTGGCCATGCCGTCGGAGGCCGCGCGCGCCAACGAAATCGAGGGCCTGCGGATCGACGACGCCACGCGCGTCAGCGGCAAGGAGCTACAACTGAACGGCACCGGCCTGCGCTCGATGTTCATCATCAAGGGCTATGTGGCCGCCCTTTACCTGCCGGAGAAGGCGCGCAATGCCACCGTGGTGCTGGGCGCCCACGGCCCCAAGCGCCTGCAGATCCGGCCGCTGCGCGAGGTGCCATCCGATGCCTTTATCAAGGCCCTGAACGAAGGGATCCGCGAGAACCACAGCGAGGTCCAGTTCCAGAGGCTGTCCGACCGCCTGCTCCAGCTGCGCGAGACCATGGAGCAGATGGGTACCGCCCGCAAAGGCGATGTGATCAATTTTGATTTTTCGCCCGATGGCGGCACCGTGGTCGCCATCAACGGCACGCCGCGCGGCAAGCCGATCCCGGGCGAAGATTTCTACCAGGCCGTGCTGCGCATCTTCCTTGGCGACCATCCGGTCGACCGGGATCTCAAGCGCGGGCTCCTGGGCGGTTAGCCCCCGGGCGGCCACCAGGGCCGCCCGCCAGAACTCACGCCGCCGGCTTCAAAGCCCCGCTACAGCGGATGCGTCGCCGGCGTTCTTCACCTTGGGCGGATATCCCCGCCCGGTCCTTTGACGGGAGACACGATCTCATGCAAACCAGCAAAATCGCCCTGGCCCTTGGCCTGGCAGCAGCGGCCTCCGTGGCGCAGGCGCAAAGCTTCCCGACCAAGCCGATCCGGCTGATCATCCCGTTCGCGCCCGGCGGCACGACGGACATCGTGGGCCGCGGCGCGGCCGACCAGATGAGCCGCATCCTGGGCCAGCCCGTGGTGGTGGAAAACCGCGCCGGCGGCGGCGGCTCGATCGGCGCCGACGCCATCGCCAAGGCCGCGCCCGACGGCTACACGATCGGCATCTCCACCGTCTCCACCATGGCGGTCAACCCGGCGTGCAACCCCAAGCTGTCGTACGACCCGATCAAGGACTTCAAGCCCATCACCAACCTGGCCAACGTGGCCAACGTGATCGCGGTCAACCCGAACTTCCCGGCCAAGGACTACAAGGAATTCCTGGCCGTGCTGAAAGCGAATCCGGGCAAGTATTCGTACGCGACCTCCGGCACCTGCGCCTTCGGCCACATGCTGGGCGAGCAGTTCAAGGTCTCCACCAAGACCTTCATGGTCCATATCCCCTACCGCGGCGCGGGCCCGGCGCTGAACGACGTGCTGGCCGGCCAGGTGCCGATCATGGTTGACAACCTGCCCTCCTCCATGCCCTACATCAAGGCAGGCAAGCTGCGCCCGATCGTGGTGGCGTGGAACAAGCGCATCGACTCGCTGCCGAACGTGCCGACCTTCGGCGAGCTCGGCCTGAAGGAGCCGAATGACCCCGCCTGGTATGGGCTGGTGGCGCCGGCGGGCACGCCTGATGACGTCATCAAGAAGTTGAACGAAGCCGCCGTCAAGGCACTGCAGGACAAGGACTTCCAGCAGCGCCTGCGCACTGCCGGCGCGGAACCTTCGGGCAACACCCCGGCGGAGCACGCGGCCGAGATCAAGAAGGAGTTCGAGAAGATGAAGACGCTGGTGAAGGTGCAGAACATCAAACTGGAGCAGTGATGCCGGTGGCAATCCTGCAGCACTAGCCGAAGCCGGCGAGCGGGCCAAAACCGTGCGCCATGACGACGGTTGTCTCTCCCTCTCCCCTCAGGGGGAGAGGGCCGGGGAGAGGGGTGGCTTAGCTGGGAACCACTTGAAGCGAAGCCCGTGGTTGTTTCCAGCTCCCAGGCGTAACCGGCGCGGGGGGGGGGGG
>NZ_BAAILO010000657.1:30960-48434 GCF_054589115.1 Cupriavidus sp. 8B
GCGGGAGAGGGGAGCACGACAACGCCGATCCGACGCTTTCAGGCCAAAGAGGCCAAAGCCACCGCCTCGCCCAGCAGCGTCCTCACCTCCCCCACACTCGGCGAATATGCCCCCGCGCGCGTGGCCGCCACCGCCGCGGTAGCGGCAGCCCATCGCGCCTGCTGCGCCAGCGTTGCCTCGGGATCCAGCAGCAAGCCCGCCATCCAGCCGCCCATGGCGGCATCGCCGCAGCCGACGGTGTCGACCACGTCGACGACAAACACAGGCTGCTCTACCGCTTCATCCCCGTGCAATAGCGTCATGCCGTGCGCGCCGCGCGTCAGCAGCACGCGCGCCTGCGGGGCCTGCGCCCTGAGCGCCGCCAGCGCGGCGTGCTCGTCCAGCGTGGGGTACAGGCCGCGCAAGTCCTCGTCCGATACCTTGATGTAGTCCGCCAGGCCGGCCATATGCGCAAAGACGGCCCGGTACTCCGGCGCGCGCATGGGCGTGCGGAAGTTGGGATCGAAGGCGATGCGCTTGCCTGCGGCCCTGGCCTGCGTGGCTTCTTCGCACAGGCGCGCGGCGAGCGGCTGGCGCGCGAGGCTGAGCGAGCCGAAGTGCACGGTGCGCGCGGCCTGGCGCCACCCCGGCGGCAGGCGCTGGGGCTCGAAGTAGAGATCGGCGCTGTCGTCGCCGACGAAGAAATACTGCGGCGGGTGCTGCGCGCCGACAAACGCCAGCAACGGCGAGCGCTCAACCCGCTGCAGGAAGCGCAGGTCCAGCCCGGCCTCGGCACTGGCCTCGGCCAGCTGGTCGCCCAGCGTGTCGCAACTGATCGCGCCGGCGAAGGCGGTGGGCAGGCCCAGCCGCGCGCCCACGCGGGCCACGTTCCAGCACGAACCGCCGGGCAGGCCGAGCCAGTCCTGCCCGCCTTGATGAACCATGTCGGTCAATGCCTCGCCGAAGACGACGTAGGCTGGCCATGATGTCGTTGTCATTGCATCCTCTTTCTCGTATTTCCGTCTGCGCGCGCCGCCGCGCGTCAGCCTTGCCAGGCCGATGCCGCGGCAAGCGCGCGCCGGATCAGGCCGGCGGTGGAAGCATCGTGCGGGCGAGCCGGGCCGCCATCGAGCTCGCTGGCGATCGGCGCGGCGAGCTGCTTGCCAAGCTCCACGCCCCACTGGTCGAACGAGTTGATGTTCCACAGCACGCCCTGCACGAAGGTGCGGTGCTCCGAGAGCGCGATCAATGCGCCCAGGTGATACGGATCGAGCCGCTGCAGCAGCAGCGTGTTGCTGGGACGGTTGCCCTCGAACACCATGTGCGGCACCAGCGCTTCGTCCTGTACGCCGAGCGCCCGGACCTCTTGCGCGGTGCGCCCGCGCAGCAGCGCCTCGCCTTGCGCAAAGCAGTTGGCGAGCAGCTTGCCATGGTGGCCCGGCATCGGGTGCACCGGCTCTAGCGCGGCGATGAAATCCACCGGCATCCAGTGCGAGCCCTGATGCACCATCTGGAAGTAGGCATGCTGGCCGTTGGTGCCGGTAGTGCCCCACACCACCGGCGCGGTGCCTTGCGCGGCGGCGGCGCCATCGAGCTGCACGGACTTGCCGTTGCTCTCCATCTCGAGCTGCTGCAGGAAGGCAGGCAGCAGCTCGAGCGGCTCGCAGTACGGCGCCACGCAGCGGCTGCCGGTACCCAGGAAGCTGCGATACCACACGTCGAGCAGGCCGAGGATCATCGGCATGTTTTGCCGCGGCTCGGCCTCGGCGAAATGCCGGTCCATGGCGCGGGCGCCGTCGAGCAACTGGCGAAAACGCGCAAAGCCAACGGCCAGCGCAATCGACAGCCCCACCGCCGACCACAGCGAAAAACGCCCGCCCACCCAGTCCCAGAACGGGAACATGTTGGCTGGATCGATGCCGAACTCGGCTACCGCCTGCCGGTTGGTGGAGACCGCGACGAAGTGGCTGGCCAACTGTGCCTGCGGCACCCCGTGGCGCAGGAACCAGGTGCGCGCGGTGTGCGCGTTGGCCATGGTCTCCAGCGTGGTGAAGGTCTTGGAGCAAACCACCACCAGCGTACTGGCGGCGTCCAGCCGCGCAAGCACGGCGGCAAGATCGCTGCCATCCACGTTGGCGACAAAATGCATGCGCGGCCCTTCGGTGTCCAGGTGCGCGAGCGCGCGGCAGACCATGCGCGGCCCCAGGTCCGAGCCGCCGATGCCGATATTGATCACGTCGGTGATCTGGCGGCCATTCCAGCCGCGCCACGCGCCGCCGCGCACCGCGTCGGCGAAGCGCTCCATCTGCGCGAGCACCGCGGCCACGTCGCCGCCCACCGCCACGCCCTGCGCGTGGAAGCCGTCCTGTGGCCACGCGCGCAGCGCCATATGCAGCGCGGCGCGGCGCTCGGTGGTGTTGACCGCTTCGCCGCGGTACATGGCATCGCGCCGTGTGGTCACGCCGGCCTCGCCGGCCAGCGTGAACAACAGCGCCATGGTGGTATCGGTGACGCGGTTCTTGGCGTAGTCCAGCGTCAGGCCGGCGGCCTCGGCCACGAAGCCGGCGCCACGGGCTTCGCCCTGCTGGCCGTCGAACCAATCGCGCAGGTGGGCATGGCGGATGGTTTGCGCATGCGCTTGCAGCCGCTGCCAGGCGGGTAGATGGTGGGACACTTGGGGCATAGCGGACATCGATACAACTCCTGTACTCGCCGGCGCACAGGCAATCGCCAGTGCGCCGGTATGCTTCAAACATGCTTCACAGCTCTTCGTGCCAGACCGCGCCATCGCGCGACGGCAGCGCGCTCGAGGCCGCGGGCCCCCAGGTGCCCGCGGTGTAGAGCTTGGGCGCGAGATTGCTCTGCGCCCAGGCCTGCTGGATCGGCGCGACCCAGCGCCAGGCCTGCGCCTGCTCGTCGCGCCGCACGAACAGCCCGAGCCGCCCGCGGATCACGTCGAGCAGCAGCCGCTCGTAAGCGCCGGTCTTGCGCTCGTTGCGATTGCCCTGCCCGCGCGGCAGCATGCGTTGCAGGTCCAGCGTGGCGGGCTGCAGCGCCTGCGTGTCGCCGGGATGCTTGACCAGGAAATGCAGGCGGATGCTTTCCTCCGGCTGCAGCGTGATCACCAGCCGGTTGCCGGGCTCATGGTCCAGCGGACGCGGGAACAGCGAGTACGGCACGTCGCGGAACTGGATCACGATCTCGGCCACGCGCGACTGCATGCGCTTGCCGGTGCGCAGGTAGAACGGCACGCCGGCCCAGCGCCAGTTGGCGATCTCCGCCTTGATGGCGACGAAGGTCTCGGTCTGGCTGTCGGGCGAGATGGCGGGTTCGTTCACGTAGCCCGGCACCGCGTCGCCGGCGGCCGCGCCGCGGCAGTATTGCCCGCGCACCACTTTCTCGGCGACTTCGTTCAGCTCGATGGGCTTGAGCGCCTTGAGGATCTTCAGCTTTTCGTCGCGGATCGCGTCCTCCGACAGGCTCGCCGGCGGCTCCATCGCCACCATGCACAGCAACTGCAGCAGGTGGTTCTGCACCATGTCGCGCAGCGCGCCGATGCCGTCGTAGAATGCGCCGCGCTTTTCCACGCCGATTTCCTCGGCGATGGTGATCTGCACATCGCGCACCCATTCGCGCCGCCACAGCGGTTCGAACAGGACATTGCCAAAGCGCATCGCCATCAGGTTCTGCACCGATTCCTTGCCCAGGTAATGATCGATGCGGTAGATCTGGTCTTCGGCGAAGTGGCACGCCACCGCGGAGTTGATGGCATCGGACGAGGCCAGGTCGTGGCCCAGCGGCTTTTCCAGCACGATGCGCACGCCTGCGTGGTTCAGGCCAGTGCGGGCCAGCTGCTCGCAGATCGGCACGAACAGCTGCGGGCCGGTGGCCAGGTAGAACACCACCACCGGCGCGGCGCGCGCGCGCACCAGCTCGGCAAGGGAATCGAAGCCCTCCGGCGCGTTGGCGTCCACCTGCAGGTAGAGGATGCGCGCGACAAAGGCCTGCCAGGCTTCGGCCGCGGCGGCAGCGGGCAGCGCGGGACGCACCTTGGACTCCAGCATGGCCAGGTAGGCGTCCTGGCCGAGCGGCTGGCTGCCGAGCGCGAGGATGCGCCCGCGCGGGTGCAGCGAGCCCACGCAGTGCGCGTCGAACAGCGCCGGCAGCAGCTTGCGCGTGGCGAGGTCGCCGGTGCCGCCGAACAGCACGAAGTCGAATTCGGGGACTGCGCCTACAGCATTGTTTGGCATGGTTTCACCAGTCGGTTGGTCGGTTATCGGGTGATTCGGTTGTCAGTTGAGCGCGGACCGCTGCCCGGCTAGCGCGGCGCGGCCCAGCCCTTGTACTCGTTCACATTGGCTCGCGTAACCAGTGTAGGCGGCAGCAGCACGGTGCGGCTTGCGGGCACCTTGCCATTCATCAGCCCCACGCCAATCTCCACCGCCGTGCGCGCAATGGCCCACGGGTCCTGGCTGGCCGAGGCCTGCACCAGGGTGTTGGCCTTGAGCGCTGCCTCGATATCAGGCGCGCCGTCGACCGAGGCAATCAGGATGCCGCGCCGGTTCAGCTGGCGCGCGGCCAGGTCGGCGCCGACCGCCTGCGGGTCGTTGATGGTGAAGACCGCGTCGACCTTCGGGAAGCGGGTCAGGTAAAGCTGCATGACGTTGAGCCCGCCCTCGCGCGAGCCCTTGCCGTCCTGGTCGTCGGAGAGCACGTGGATGCCGGGGTGCTTGCCCAACACCGTCTTGCAGCCCTTCACGCGATCCAGCACGGCGGACACCGGCGGGCCATTCTGGATGATCAGGTTGCCGCGCCCGCCCAGCCGCTCGGCGAGGAAGGCGCAGGCCAGCTCGCCGGCCTGCGTGTTGTCGGTCTGCACCGTGGCGTCGGCGCCCGCTGCCGCCACGTCCACCGCCACCACCACGATGCCGGCCTTGCGGGCCTTCTTCACCGCGGGCTCGATGGCGCGCGCGTCGGCCGCGTTGATCAGGATCAGGTCCACCTTCGACACGATAAAGCTGTCGATATGCGAGAACTGCTTGTTGAGGTCATAGTCGGCGGACAGCACCGTGACCTTGGCGTCCGGGTTGATCTTCCTGGCCGCGGCTTCAGCGCCGCGCGCCAGCGCAACGAAGTACGGGTTGCCGAGCGAGCCGAGCGTAACGCCGACTTTCTTCAGCGGCCGTTGCGCGGCGGGCGCCGATGCGGATTCCGGCGCGCCCTGTGCGGCGGCGCCGGTGCATAGCACGCTCGTTGCGCTCATTGCCGCCAGCGCCAATGCCGCGAGGTAAAGCTTTGACATGTCGTCTCTCCAGTAGCCGATGATTGGGCCGCGCTCGCTTCAGGTGCGCGCCGAGCCCTTGCGGCGATAGCTGTCAAGCGCCACCGCGCCAATGATCACCAGGCCCTTGATGATGTACTGCCAGATATCGGACACGCCCAGCAGCACCAGCCCGTTGGACAGCACCGCGATGATCAGCGCTCCGACCAGCGTGCCGACGATGGAGCCGGTGCCGCCCACAAAGCTGGTGCCGCCCAGGATGACCGCGGCAATGGCGTCGAGCTCGTAGGACTGGCCCAGCTGCAGCCCGTTGGCCGCGTACAAGCGCGCGGAGGACATCACGCCGCCCAGCCCCGCCAGCAGCCCGGACACCGCGTACACGAACAGCAGCACGACCCACACCTTGATGCCGGACAGCCGCGCCGCCTCGGCATTGCCGCCCACCGCGTAGATCTGCAGACCCAGCACGGTACGACGCAGCACGAACCACGACACCGCCACCACGGCAAAGGCGATGATCACCAGCCAGGGCACGCCCAGGACTTCGCCGTTGCCGATAAAGGCAAAGCCGATATCCGGGTTGTAGATGGTGCTGTCGTTGCCGACCAGCCGCGCCAGCCCGCGCACCGCCGTCAGCGTGCCCAGTGTGACGATGAACGGCGGCAGTTTCATGAAAGCCACCAACGCGCCGTTGACGATGCCGAACAGCAGGCCGCACAGGAGCGCGGCCGGCACGCTCAGCATGCCGAGCTGCGGCATCAGCGACACCAGCATCGCCACCACCGCCGAGATCGACAGGATGGAGCCCACCGACAAATCGATGCCGCCGGTCAGGATCACGAAGGTCATGCCCGCGGCCAGCACCATGTTGATGGAGGCTTGCTGCGCAATGATCGACAGGTTCTGCCAGCCGGCGAAGTTTTCGGTCAGCACCGTGAAGCCGATGCACAGCAGCACCAGCACGGGCAGCATGCCGAGCGCGCGCAGTCGCTCCTGGGTGGTGAGGCGGCCGAGGGTTGCGACCGGCAATGACGCGCCAGCGGTAGGGGCGGGCGCGGTGGAACGGGTGATGGATTCATGCATGGTTGTCTCCTGCGCCGGCGGCTCTCGGGGAACTGCAGGCCGGCGTCGATATCCTTGTCTCTTGCGGGTGGCGCGAAGGTTGTGCCCGGTCTCAATGCAGCGTGATGCTGGTTGCGTTGCCGGCGGCAGGCAGCGGAGCGTCGGCCCATGCGGGCGCCGGCTGCGCCGCCGCGCCGGTGGCCAGCGCGATGATGCGCTCCTGGGTTTCGGCCGCGCTCTTGGCTGGGCGCACTTCGCCGGCCAGCGCGCCTTCGCGCATGACCAGCACGCGGTCGCACAGGCCCACCACTTCGGGCAGCTCGCTGGAGATCATCAGGATCGCCACGCCGCTCTCGGCCAGCGCGTTGATCAGCCGGTAGATCTCCGACTTGGCCCCGATGTCCACGCCGCGCGTGGGCTCATCCAGGATCAGCACGCGCGGCTGGATTTCCAGCAAGCGCGACAGCATCACCTTCTGCTGGTTGCCGCCCGACAACGCGCCCACATTGACCTGGGCATGCGCCACGCGGATGCCCAGGGTGTCGATGGCCTCTGTCGTGCGGCGGCGCGCGGCGGGCCGGTTCAGGCGGCCGAGGCCGAGCGCGTCGCGCGCGGCCACGATCAGGTTGATGTTCTCGTGCACGCTCTGGTCCAGGAACAGGCCTTGCAGCTTGCGGTCCTCGGTCAGGTAGGCAATGCCGGCATCGATGGCCTGGCGCGGGCCACCGGCCGGCAGCGTGACCAGCCCGCCGGGGCTCGCCGGGTTGGCAATAAGCACCTCGCCGCGCGTGCGCACTTCTGCGCCAAACACCAGCCGCGCCAGCTCCGTGCGGCCCGCGCCGACCAGGCCTGCCAGCCCGAGCACCTCGCCGGCGCGCAGGTCGAAGCTGCAGCCCTTGACGCGGCGGCCGTCGGCCACATCGCGCACGGACAGCATCACGTCGCGCTCCAGCGCCTGGCCGTGCGTCTTGGTATAGAAGCCCGACAGGTCCCGCCCGACCATCATCTTGACCAGCGCTGCCTGCGACAGGTGCGCGCGGTCCAGCGTGCCAACGAAGCAGCCGTCGCGCAGCACGGTCACGCGATCGGCCAGCTCGTCGATCTCGGCCATGCGGTGGCTGATATAGAGAATCGCCATGCCTTCGCCCCGCAGCTGGCGGATCAGCGCGAACAGGCGATCCGTCTCGTGCGTGGACAGCGGCGTGGTGGGCTCGTCCATCACCAGGATGCGCGCTTCGAAGTGCACGGCCCGCGCGATTTCCACCAGCTGGCGCTGCGCGATCGACAGGCTCGCCACGCTCGCCACGGGCGAGAAATCCGCGCCGAGCCTGGCCAGCGTGGGCGCGCAGGCGCGCGCCATGTCGCCGCGCGCCACCAGCCCGCGGCGCTGCAGGGCGCGGCCCAGGTAGATGTTCTCGGCCACGCTCAGGTTGGGCGCCAGGCTCAGCTCCTGGTAGATCACCGCGACGCCGAGATCGCGCGCGGATTGCGGGCCGTCGATCTGCACCCGTTGCCCGTCGATATCGCATTCGCCGCCGGGGTCCGCCGTGTAGGCGCCGGACAGGATCTTCATCAGCGTCGACTTGCCGGCGCCGTTCTCGCCCATCAGGGCGTGGACCTCGCCGGCGTAGGCCGTGAGCTCGACATTGCGCAGCGCGCGCACGCCGGGGAAGGTCTTGCAGATATTGCGCAGCGCCAGCAGCGGCGCCTTGGTGGACGTATCGGGTGAAACAGCCGGAGCAAGCGGAACGGACAAATCAGACGAATCAGACGAATCAGACGAATCAGACGAATCAGACGATGGCATGGTTGGCCTCCGGAATCATGGCGGATGCGCCTTTGAGCATGTCGGCCCGCGGCGAGAAATTCATGAACATCGGCAGCGACGCGGCGCCGACCGCGCCAGCGTTGGCGCCAAAGCAACCGCGCACCACGCGTGGCGGGCGCCGTGCCTCGGGCGCGCCTTCGTCCAGCTCGCCTTGCAGGCGCTCGATCAGCGCCTGCACCAGGCCGCCGTCGATATCTGCATCGAGGATGATCAGCGGCACGTCGAGCACCGCCAGCGCGGATTGCATCGCGGGCGCCAGCGCGTCGATGCAGTCGTCGAGCCACTCCGCCACTGCCGGATGCTGGCCGCGCACCTGCGCCTCCAGGTCGGCATGGCTGTCGATGGCCACGCCGTGGTGGCGCAGGTGGCGCGTCAGCGCGTTGAGCGAGGCGCGCGCCAGCAGGATGTCGCGCCGCTTGCCGGTGCGCGGCGCCGAGGCAAGCAGGCTCGGCTGCACCGGCATCATGCCGATATCGCCGGCATTGCCCGACACGCCGCGCACGCAGTCGCCGTTGAGCGCCACGCCGCCGCCAATCGCCGGGCCAACGAAGACATAGAGAAAGCTCTGCGCGTGGTGGCTGCCATAGAACAGCTCGGCCACGGCGGCGGCGGTGCCGTCGTTCTCGCCAAATACCGGCAGCCCCGTGGCATCCGACAGCTCGGCGGCGAAGTCCACCGCATCCCAGGCACGGAAGGTGGCCTGCGATGCCCCATCCTGCAGGTCCAGCTCGCGCAGCCAGGCGCCGAGGTTGTAGGGCTGGGCCACGCCGATGCCGAGCAGGCGCTTGCGCTCGGCCGGCGTGAGCAGCGCGCGCAGCGCGGCCACGTCGTCGCGCACCAGCGCCAGCGCTTGTTCCGGATGCGGCAGGACCATCTGGTGGGCGCGGCTGGCGAGGATCTCACCACCAAAATCCACCATCACGCATTCGATGCTGCCGCGATCCAGCCGGACCCCGATGCCGAACGCGCCCTTGGGCTGCAGGCGGATCAGGCTGGCCGGCTGGCCGCGCTGCCCGTCCTGGCGGCGGCCAGCCACATGGATCAGGCCATCCTCGGTGAGCGTCTGCACGATGCTGCCCACCGCGGTGTTGGTGAGCTGCGCGATGCGGGCGAGGTCCGCCTTGGACGCTTCTCCGGCATGCCGCAGCGCCAGCAGGAGCGCACGCTCGTTGTACAGCCGCAAACTGGCGGAATTCACGCCGCGGCCGCCCTTGGCACTGTTCATATCGTCTCCGGATGTTGTTCTGGGCGCCGGTTGCATCACCTGGAGCGGTGTGTTGCGGCGCCGTTGCTGCATTAATTAATTCATGTTGAATTAAATATTAAGGCGAGGCAGAACTCAAGGAAGGGGAAACCCCAGTCAAGCGGTTGCATCGCCCCATGGAAGCGCCCTGCACGCCACCGGGCATCCCAAGGGGCGCCGCCATGCTCTAAAATCCAGGCTCGCGCTTCCCACCCCTGCCATGGACTCCATCTTCGACGCCATCCTCCAAGCCCCTTTCGGCAAGATCGGCGTGCGCACCGACGGCGAATTCGTCCGCGAGATCGTCTACCTGCCCGAGAGCATGCGGCTCGTCGAGCCCGCCAACGCGGTCACGCAACGCCTGGCGCGACAGCTCGAGGCCTACTACGCCGATCCGGATGCGCGCTTCGACATCCCGCTGGCGCCGGTCGGCAGCGCGTTCCAGCGCCGGGTCTGGCAAGCGATATCGAGCGTGCCACGCGGCAAGGTCACCACCTATGGCGCGGTGGCGCGGCAGATCGCCAGCGCGCCGCGCGCGGTCGGGCAGGCGTGCGGGGCGAATTTCTTCCCGCTGGTGATTCCCTGCCATCGCGTGGTTGGCGCCAGCGGCATCGGCGGCTTTGCCAACCATGACGACGATGGCTTCTACCTTGACATCAAACGCTGGTTGCTGCGCCATGAAGGGGTGATGCTCACATGAACGACATCGCGCGGATTGACGAGGGCGACGATAACAACGATCGCGACGATCAGGACGATCTCGACGACATCGAAGCCGACAACGACAACGACACCCTCGGCGCCGAAGTCGAGGACAGCCCCGCCCTCGTCGCCGACCTGGCCCTCGTCGACCGGTTCTGCGACGCGCTGTGGCTGGAGGACGGCCTGGCGCGCAACACCATCGACGCCTACCGGCGCGACCTGGCGCTGCTGTCGCGCTGGCTGCATGCGTCGGGCACCTGCGCGCTGCTGGCGGTGGACGACACCGCCCTCAATGGCTACTTCGCCTCGCGCCACCTGGAAACCCGCGCCTCGTCGGCCAACCGGCGGCTGACAGTGTTCAAGCGCTTTTTCCAGTGGGCGCTGCGTGAACACATGATCACGGCCGATCCCTGCCTGCTGCTGCGCCCGGCCAAGCAGCCCCCGCGCTTTCCCAAGACGCTGACCGAGGCGCAGGTCGAGGCGCTGCTGGAAACACCGGACACCGCCACGCCGCTCGGCCTGCGCGACCGCACCATGCTGGAGCTGATGTATGCCAGCGGCCTGCGCGTGTCCGAGCTCACGCAGATGAAGACCATCGAGATTGGCCTGAACGAGGGCGTGGCCCGCGTGGTGGGCGGCAAGGGCAACAAGGAACGCCTGGTGCCGTTTGGCACGGAGGCCGGCGACTGGCTGCGCCGCTACCTGGCCGAAGGCCGCCCCGCGCTGCTGGGCGAGCGCGCCTGCGAAGCGCTGTTCGTCACCCAGCGCGGCGAGGGCATGACGCGCCAGGCCTTCTGGCACCTGATCAAGCGCCACGCGCGCGATGCCGAGATCTACGCGCCGCTGTCCCCGCATACCTTGCGGCACGCCTTTGCCACCCACCTGCTCAACCACGGCGCCGACCTGCGCGTGGTGCAGTTGCTGCTGGGGCACGCCGATATTTCCACCACGCAGATTTATACGCACGTGGCGCGCGAGCGCCTGCGCGATCTGCACCAGCATCACCATCCGCGCGGCTAGGCGCGGCTAGTTTTTTTGCGCGGTCTATGCGATCCATCCCATGAGTAAATCGAAGCACGTTTCAGAAACCCCCGCCACCCAGTTCCTCAAGCAGCATGGCGTTGCCTTTGGCGAGCATGCCTATGACTACGTCGAGCATGGCGGCACCGGCGAATCCGCGCGCCAGCTCGGCGTGGAGGAGCACGCGGTGATCAAGACCCTGGTCATGGAAGACGAGAAGGCGCTGCCGCTGATTGTGTTGATGCATGGGGACTGCTCGGTGTCGACCAAGAACCTGGCGCGCCAGACCGGGCGCAAGAGCGTGCAGCCGTGCAAGCCGGAGGTGGCGCAGCGGCATAGCGGGTATCTGGTGGGGGGGACGTCGCCGTTTGGGACGCGCAAGCGGATGCCGGTTTTTGTTGAGGCTGGTGTGTTGGCGCTGGAGCGGATTTACATCAATGGGGGGCGCAGGGGGTATCTGGTCAGTATTGATCCGCAGGTATTGAAGACGTTGGTGGGGGCGGAGGTGGTGGAGTGTGCGTTGAGGGACTAGGAAGGGCTCTGGGGCGGTGTTTGAGCGGCGTTGGCCCTTGGACCCAAAAACCGTAGACATCGCCCTGCGGGGTTGGTCGCTGTTTATTTCGTCGGCGATGGCTGTTGAACACAAAAACCATACGACATCCCCCTGCGGGGGCTGCCGGTCACTCTTCTTTGCGTCGGCAAAGAAGACTAACGAGAAGAAAGCCGACCCTGCCGGGCGCAGAACAATCGCGAGTGCGCAGGGCGCTGGTTTCGTCGTACGGCCACAGTACTGCTGACATCTGCCGTTACCGGCTCGTAGGGCATCGCAATGGCATGACCCATGGGTTTCGTCGTGGGGCCCCTGACCTCGTTTGCGGTGCCCATTCGCCAATCTGCCGTTACCGGCGCGGGCCGTCACGACACTTCGCCCGTCAATGGTTTCGTGGTGGGGCGGGCGCGGTGGTCAGGGTCTTGGGCAGATCAACCCGGTGCCACCGCGCCCACGACGGAACCGGTGTGCCTGCAACTTCGTGGCCGGCCAACCCGCGAGCGACAGACGGCTTGAAGCAAGTGACGTCCGCTACCGGGGGCCCCACCATGAATCCCGGATGCTGGCAGGTTCGTGGCCCTTCAAACCGGTACCGGCAGAAGCCCGCCGGCACTCTGGGCCGTACGACGAAACCACCGAGATTCGAGAGCCTTATTGCTCTGCTCCCGGCAGGGCGGCTTTCTTCTCGTTAGTCTTCTTTGCCGCGCAAAGAAGAGTGACCGGCAGCCCCCGCAGGGGGATGTCGTATGGCTGTTGGGTTCAACTGCCATCGCCCACGAAATAAACAGCGACCAACCCCGCAGAGCGACGCCGTACGGCTGTTGGGCGCAAACGCCACCGCCGCTCCAAGAAACAGCGCCCCCCATCCCCTCTCCGGGAAGTCCCCAAAGAAATCCCCCCCCTTCCACGCTACAATCCCGCCAGCCTCAAATCCCCGGTTCCCACATGGCCAATCTGATTTCTGCCCTAGCCGCTTACCTGATCGGCTCCATTTCCTTTGCCGTCGTGGTCAGCAAGGCCATGCGCCTGCCCGATCCGCATACCTATGGATCCGGTAATCCCGGCGCCACCAACGTGCTGCGCAGCGGCAACAAGAAAGCCGCCATCCTCACGCTGATCGGCGATGCACTGAAGGGCTGGCTGGCGGTCTGGCTGGCGCAGCGCTTCGGCCCGGCCTACGGCGTCGACGACACGGGCATCGCGCTGGTGGCGGTGGCGGTGTTCCTGGGGCACCTGTTCCCGGTGTTCTTCCGCTTTGCGGGCGGCAAGGGCGTGGCCACCGCGGCCGGCATCCTGTTTGCCATCGACCCGCTGCTGGGCGCGGGCACGCTGGCGACCTGGCTGATCGTCGCCTTTTTCTTCCGCTACTCGTCGCTGGCGGCGCTGGTGTCGGCCATCTTCGCGCCCTTCTTCTATGTGCTGATGTCGGGCGTGGACGTGATCGCCGGCGCGGTCTTCGTGATCAGCGTGCTGCTGGTGGTTCGCCATCGCCAGAATATCGGCAAGCTGCTGGCGGGCAAGGAAAGCCGCATCGGGGAAAAGAAGAAGGCGCCCGGCGCCTGAACGCAGGACGCATCCACGCCATAAAGAAAGCCCGCGATGCGGGCTTTCTTTATGGCGTGCCAGTGCGCGGTTACGGCATCTTGCCGAGGATGTCATTCATCTCATCCATGGAGAAGGCACGCAGCGTCTGGGTACGGACGTTGCCTGCCATGCCCAGGGAGAGGCCAAATGCAGTCATGGTGGCCTCGTCGGGCGCGGTGAAGGTCACCACGAGATCGTATTGCCCGAGCGTCCAGTAGATATCTTTCATCTCAATGCCGCTTTTCTTAGCCATTTCTCGAACGGCCGCGGCGCGTTTGGTTGTGTCCTTTACGGTACGGATTCCCTGGTCGGTGAAGTTTAAGAGGGCGACAAAAGTTGCCATAATGCGTCTCCTGATCAACTGGAATGGCACTACGCGTTGCCTACGCGCACAGAGCAACTACTTGCAGCAATCTACGTACCACGTGAGCCGCCGTCTGGCTCGCGTGGCCAGGACGTCAGGCGCAGCCCCCGTGACGAGGCAATCCGCCGGAAAGTGTTCCAGGATTGATACGCTTTCTGGGACTGCCCGGCAGCATCGGGCCGTCTGTCAGGCTGCCTGCGCCAGCGCCGTGAACGGAAATATCATTTCCACCCGCAGTCCGCCCTCGGCACGGTTCTCCAGCACAAGCCGGCCGCCCGCCTGGCGCACCAGCCGGTCGACGATGGCCAGGCCCAGGCCCGAATGCGCGTTGCCGCCGCGCGCCGGGTCCAGCCGCACGAACGGCAGGGTGACCTTTTCCATGGCCTCCGGCGGAATGCCTTCGCCATGGTCTTCGACCACCATGTGCCAGCCATCGGCCTGGCGCGCGGTGCTGAGCAGCACCGGCGCTGCCCCATAGGCATAGGCGTTGTCGACCAGGTTGCCAACGATGCGGTCGAGCTGGGTGGCGATCATGCGGAAGCCCTCGCCCGCCATCAGCGAGATCTCCACCGACTTGTCCTGCTCAGCCAGCGAGGCGGCCAGCTCGCCGATGCGGCGATCGACCGGCACCGGCCGCGCCGCGGGTTCGCCGCTCTGGGCAAAAGTCAGGAACTGCTCGACGATGGCGGACATCGACTCGACATCGCGCGTGACGCCGGCCGCCGCCTTGGGGTCGGCCAGCATCTCGGCGCGCAGCCGCAGCCGCGCCAGCGGCGTCTTCAGATCGTGGGCGATGCCGGCAAGCATCGTATTGCGCTCCTGGTCGATGCGGGTCAGGTCGGCCATCATGCGGTTGAAGCGCACGATCAGCTGCCGCAGCTCGTGCGGGCCGCGCTCGCGCAGCGGCTTGACGGTGTGCTGGCGCGACAGCTGCTCGGCCGCCGCGGCCATGTCGCGCACCGGACGCTGGATCTGCCAGGCAATCAGCAAGGCCACTGCCATGGCCACGCCGACCACCAGGATCACGCCAGGCAGCAGGCGGTTGTCGGGCGGTGGGTTGACCACCCACAGCGCCGGCATCGCGATCCAGTCCTGCCGGTGCGGCAGCTTGACCCAGATGCGCGTAGTCTGTTCTTCCTCGAGCCGCACCTGGGTACCCGGCGGCATGCGCTGCGAGAACTGCTCCACCAGCCGGCGCGCCCTGCCCTTGGCCGCCACGGTGTGCTCGGCCGCGCTGGCCTCGCTGGCCACCTCCACTAGGCTTGGCAGCTTGACGGGCGGCTGCGCGGCGAGCGCGCGCTGGATGCTCTCGAACTGGAACATCATCTGATCGACGGAGTAATCCACCTGTTGCTGGCGGCGATCCATGCGCAGGATGGCGAGCCAGGAAAAATGGCTCAGCACCAGCACCGCCGCGATGAGCAGCGCGATGCGTCCGAACAACGTATCGATGCGCAGTTTCATTGGGGAATGTCTTCGGCTTCGTCGGGCACGAAGGTATAACCGCGCCCCCGCACCGTCTGGATGTAGCGGGGACGCTGGGCGTCTTCGTCGAGCAGGCGCCGCAGGCGCCAGATCTGGACGTCGATGCCGCGGTCGCTGATGCCGCTCGCGGTGCCGTACATCAGCTCCACGATGCGCTCGCGCGACAGCACCTCAAGCGGGTGCATCAACAGCAGCTTGAGCAGCGCGAACTCGGTATCGCTGATCGCCACCGGGTCGCCGCCCCGCACCAGCGAGCGCTGGCGGAAGTTGACGCGGAACGGCCCGAAGGCCATGCCCTCGCGGTCTTCCGGCGCGGCCGCCGGGCGGGCCAGCTTGCGGCGCAGCACGGCGTTGATCCGGGCCAGCAGCTCGCGCGGCGAGAACGGCTTGCCGAGATAATCGTCCGCGCCGATCTCCAGCCCGACGATGCGATCGATCTCGTCGCTGCGCGCGGTCAGCAGGATCACGGGAATGTCGTCGTTCTTGGCCCGCAGGTTGCGCAGCGCGGTCAGGCCATCCACCTTGGGCATCATCAGGTCGAGCACGATCAGGGCGGGGCGCTCGCGCTCCAGGCGTGCCTGCAAGCCTTCGCCATCGTGCAGCACGGACACGGCAAAGCCCTGCTGGGTGAGGTATTCGCGCAGCAGGTCGCGGAGTTCGGGATCGTCGTCGACGACGAGGATCTGGGTAGGCTGATTGGCTCGCATAGGCAGATGATAGCTAGGCTGGGCGCGGCAATCCGGGCGAATTGTTTCAAGGCATTACACCCAGCCTGCTGGTAATGATCTGTAAGAATGGCTGCCCGCGCTGAAACATAGGCGCAGCCAAGGCGCATTATGCTTCGCTTATGTTGCCGTTGCCGGCGGTCGCCGGACAAAGACGGCCCCGCCCGACGCCGCCCGGCTGACGCAAAACTGCGTCTGACGCCGCGTGCTGCCAGCGGCACGTGCCGACGACGATGCGGCATACTTCTGCCCCTCATACCCCAAAAATCGTTCACGCGCGTTATTGCTGACGCGTTGCTCCCAGGATCCGGTCATGGCCAACCCCGAAGAACATCAACCGGCTAAGCTGCCACCGCCGCCCGCTGCCTCGCGCCGCCGCAAACTGATCGCCACCGCGCTGATCCTCCTGCTGGCCGGCGGCGGCTGGTATTGGTACAAGCATCGTACGCCCGCCGCCGACGCCCCGGGCGCGCCCGGCGCTGGTGCTCCCGGCGGCCCCAATGGCGGCCGTGGTGGCCCTGGCGGTCCCGGTGGCCCCGGCGGCCAGCGCTCACCCGTGGTGGTCAGCACCGTGGCCCAGCGTAATATGGATGTCATCCTCAACGGCCTGGGCAATGTCACGCCCGTGGCCAATGTGACCGTGAGGGCCCAGGTGTCGGGGCCCCTGCTCAAGGTCCTGTTCAAGGAGGGCCAGATGGTCAAGGCCGGCGACGTGCTTGCCGAGATCGACCCCCGCCCCTTCCAGGCCACGCTGGACCAGGCCGTGGGCACGCTGGCGCGAGACCGCGCCTTGCTGGAAAACGCCCGCCTGGACCAGAAGCGCTACCGCACCCTGCTCGGCCAGGACTCCATCTCCAGCCAGCAGGTCGACACCCAGGACGCCCTGGTGCGCCAGTACGAAGGCGTGGTCAAGACCGACCAGGCCAACGTGGACAGCGCCCGCCTGCAACTGGGCTACACCCGCATCCTGGCACCGGCCTCCGGCCGCATCGGCCTGCGCCAGGTCGACCCGGGCAATATCGTCAGCACCAGCGACACCAACGGCATCGCGCTGATCACCCAGATCCAGCCGATCGCGGTGCTCTATACCATTCCTGAAGACAACCTGCCGTCAGTGCTCAAGCGCCTGCACGCCGGCGAGACCATCCCGGTCCAGGCCTGGGACCGCCAGGCGCGCAACCGCCTGGCCGAGGGCACGCTGCTGACCACCGACAACCAGATCGACACCACCACCGGCACGGTCAAGCTCAAGGCGATCTTCCAGAATCAGGACGGCCTGCTGTTCCCGAACCAGTTCGTCAACCTGCGCACGCGCGTGGACACGATCGAGAACGCTACCGTGGTACCCGTGGCGGCCATCCAGCGCGGCCAGCAAGGCACCTTTGTCTATGTGGTGGACGACAGCAGCAAGGTCAAGGTCCAGGTCGTCGCGCTCGGCCCGAGCGACGGCGAGCGCACCGTGGTGACCAAGGGCCTGCAGCCCGGCCAGCGCGTGGTGATCGACGGCGCCGACCGGCTCAAGGAAGGCATGACGGTGGAAGCCGTGGACCCGGCAGCGCGCGCTGCCGCGCTGGTGCCGGCCAGCGCACCGCGCGGGCGCGGACGGCGTCGCGACGGTGGCGCCAGCGGCGCGGCCGGCGCCTCCGGCGGG
>NZ_BAAILO010000657.1:48546-58931 GCF_054589115.1 Cupriavidus sp. 8B
CGGCGTGCACGGCGAAGGCCGGCGTCACCGCGACGGCGCGAGCGCGGCAGCAACGGATGGCGGTGGCGGCGCTGGTGCCCCGGCGGGCGCGGCGCCCCAGCGGCCACAGTAAGGACCCAGCATGAATCCCTCACGCCTGTTCATCGAGCGGCCGGTCGCCACCGCGCTGCTGATGGTCGCCATCCTGCTGTCGGGCCTGGTGGCCTTCAGGCTGCTGCCGCTGTCGGCGCTGCCGGAGGTCGACTACCCGACCATCCAGGTCACCACGCTGTACCCGGGCGCCAGCCCGGATGTGATGACCTCGTCCATCACGGCGCCACTGGAGCGCCAGTTCGGCCAGATGCCGGGCTTGAAGCAGATGTCGTCGTCGTCCTCGGGCGGCGCCTCGGTGATCACGCTGCAGTTCGAGCTGACGCTGTCGCTGGACGTGGCCGAGCAAGAGGTGCAGGCCGCCATCAACGCGGGCGGCAACCTGCTGCCGGCGGACTTGCCGATGCCGCCGGTGTACAGCAAGGTCAACCCGGCCGACGCGCCGATCATGACACTGGCCATGACGTCCGACACCATGCCGCTGCCCAAGCTGCAGGACATGGTGGACACGCGCGTGGCGCAGAAGATCTCGCAACTGCAGGGCGTGGGGCTGGTGAGCATCAGCGGCGGGCAACGCCCGGCGGTGCGCATCCAGGCCAACCCGACCGCGCTGGCCGCGCTCGGCATGTCGATCGACGACCTGCGCACGGCGATCGGCAGCGCCAACGTCAACGGCGCCAAGGGCAGCTTCGACGGCCCCGCGCGCGCCTCCACCATCGACGCCAACGACCAGCTCAAGTCCGCCGACGAGTACCGCCAGATCATCGTCGGCTACCAGAACGGCGCGCCGATCCGCATCACCGATGTGGCCAATATCATCGACGGGCCCGAGAACAGCCGCCTGGCGGTCTGGGCCAACGACAAGCCGGCCATCGTGCTGAGCATCCAGCGCCAGCCCGGCGCCAATGTGATCGAGGTGGTGGACCGCATCAAGGCCCTGCTGCCGCAATTGCAGAACGCGCTGCCGGCCTCGGTCAAGGTGCAGTTGCTGACCGACCGCACCACCACCATCCGCGCCTCGGTGCGCGACGTGGAGTTCGAGCTGCTGCTGGCCGTCGCGCTGGTGGTGATGGTGATCTTCGTCTTCCTGCGCAATGTGCCCGCCACCATCATCCCGGGCGTGGCGGTGCCGCTTTCGCTGGTAGGCACCTTCGGCGTGATGTACCTGGCAGGCTTCTCGATCAATAACCTGACGCTGATGGCGCTGACCATCGCCACCGGCTTCGTGGTGGACGATGCGATCGTGATGATCGAGAACATCATGCGCTACATCGAGAAAGGCGATCCGCCCATGGAGGCGGCGCTCAAGGGATCCAAGCAGATTGGCTTCACCATCATCTCGCTGACGTTCTCGCTGGTGGCCGTGCTGATCCCGCTGCTGTTCATGGGCGATGTGGTGGGACGCCTGTTCCGCGAGTTCGCCATCACGCTGGCGGTCTCGATCCTGATCTCGGCGGTGGTCTCGCTAACGCTCACGCCGATGATGTGCGCGCGCCTGCTGCACCATGTGCCCGAGGAAAAGCAGTCGCGCTTCCATCTCGCCACCGGCCGCTTCTTCGACAACGTGATCGCCAGCTACGGGCGCGCCCTGGATTGGGTGCTGGACCGCCAGAAGACCACCCTGCTGGTCGCCGTCGGCACGCTGGTGCTGACCGTGCTGCTGTACATGCTGGTGCCCAAGGGCTTCTTCCCGGTGCAGGACACCGGCGTGATCCAGGGTATTACCGAGGCTTCCCAGACCACCTCGTTCCCGGCCATGGCGCTCAAGCAGCAAGCGGTGGCGAAGGTGGTGCTGGAAGATCCGGCAGTGGAAAGCCTGTCCTCCTTCATCGGCGTGGACGGCACCAACACCACGCTCAATGCCGGGCGCCTGCTGATCAACCTGAAGCCAAAGGATGCGCGCAGCGATTCCATCGAGGACGTGACGCGCCGGTTGCAGGCCGCGGTCGACAAACTCGGCGGCGTCTCGCTCTACACCCAGCCGGTGCAGGACCTGACCATCGAGGACCGCGTCTCCCGCACCCAGTACCAGTTCACCGTGCAGGACCCGGACCCGGCGACGCTGGCCACCTGGGTGCCAAGGCTGGTCGAGCGCCTGAAGCAGGAGCCCGAATTGCGCGACGTGGCCAGCGACCAGCAGAACAACGGCCTGCGCGCCTATGTGGATATCGATCGCGACGCCGCGGCGCGCTTCGGCATCACCACCGCGGTGATCGACAGCGCGCTGTACAGCGCCTTCGGCCAGCGCCTGGTGTCGACCATCTTCACGCAATCGAGCCAGTACCGCGTGGTGCTGGAGGCCATGCCGCAGTTCCGCACCGATCCGCAGTCGCTGGCGGAGCTGCGCCTGCCCTCCTCCTCCGGGGGGCAGGTGCCGCTGGGCGCGTTCGCGCACATCAGCGAGCGCACCGGCCCGCTGGTGATCAACCACCAGGGCCAGTTCCCCTCCGCCACCATCTCGTTCAACCTGGCCTCGGGCGAATCGCTCGGCGCCGCGGTCGACAAGATCACCAAGGTGGAGCAGGAAATCGGCCTGCCGATTTCGATGCAGACCGATTTCCAGGGTGCCGCGCTGGCCTTCCGCGCTTCGCTGTCCAACACGCTGTGGCTGATCCTGGCCGCGGTGATCACGATGTACATCGTGCTGGGCGTGCTCTATGAGAGCACCATCCACCCGGTGACCATCCTCTCCACCCTGCCGTCGGCCGGCGTGGGCGCGCTGCTGGCGCTGCTGGTCTCGGGCCAGGACCTGGGCATCATCGCGATCATCGGCATCATCCTGCTGATCGGTATCGTCAAGAAGAACGCCATCATGATGATCGACTTCGCGCTGGAAGCCGAGCGCGAGGGCGGCATGAAACCGCGCGACGCGATCTTCCAAGCCTGCCTGCTGCGTTTCCGCCCGATCCTGATGACTACCATGGCGGCACTGCTGGCCGCGCTGCCGCTGATGCTGGGCACCGGTATCGGCTCCGAGCTGCGCCGCCCGCTGGGCATCACCATGGTGGGCGGCCTGCTGGTCAGCCAGGTGCTGACGCTGTTCACCACGCCGGTGATCTACCTGGCGTTCGACAGCGTGGCAGCACGCCTCAAGGACTGGCGCCGGCGCCGGTATGGCGACACCGGCGGCGGCGATGAAACCGGCGGCCCCGCACCCGAGCCGAGGCCGTGATGAACCTGTCGGCCACCTTTATCCATCGCCCGGTCGCCACCGCGCTGCTGACCATCGGCATCCTGCTGGCCGGGCTGGCGGCGCTGCGGCTGCTGCCGGTCTCGCCGCTGCCGCAGGTGGATTTCCCCACCATCTCGGTGTCCGCCTCCTTGCCCGGTGCCAGCCCCGAGACCATGGCCGCTACCGTGGCCACGCCGCTGGAGCGCGCCCTGGGCGCCATCGCCGGCGTGACGGAGATCACCTCCAGCAGCTCGCTGGGCTCGACCCGCGTCACGATGCAGTTCGAGCTCTCGCGCGACATCGACGGCGCCGCGCGCGACGTGCAGGCCGCCATCAATGCCTCGCGCGCCACGCTGCCCACCAGCCTGCCGAGCAATCCGACATACCGCAAGGTCAACCCGGCCGACGCGCCGATCATGATCATCGCGCTGACCTCGCCCACCATGACGCGCGGCCAGCTCTACGACGCGGCCTCGACCATCCTGGCGCAGAAGATGTCGCAGATCGAGGGCGTGGGCCAGGTCACCATCGGCGGCTCGTCGCTGCCGGCGGTGCGGGTGGAGCTCAACCCCACGGCGCTCAACAAGTACGGCATCTCGCTGGAGGATGTGCGCAACACCATCAGCGCCACCAATGCCAACCGCCCGCTCGGCACGCTGGAAAACGCCACCACCAACTGGCAGGTCTACGCCAACGACCAGGCCATGAAGGCGGCGGACTACATGCCGCTGATCGTCCGCTACGCCACCCCCGGCACCTTCTCGTCGGCCTCGGCCGGCGCGCTGATCGCCAGCACGGCCAACGCTGCCGCGGGCGGTGGCGTCAGCACCAAGACCGTCAACGGCGTCACCACCACGACGCTGACCACCAGCAGCGGCACCACCACCATTTCCACCGGCGCCACCGGCGGCAACGCCACCAGCCGCGGCCCGAACGCCTTCTCGGTACCGGTGCGGCTGGCCGACGTGGCCAACGTGACCGACTCGGTGCAGGACATCCGCAATGCCGGCTCCGCCAACGGCCAGCCCTCGGTGCTGCTGGTGCTCAACCGCTCGCCCGGCGCCAACATCATCGAAACCGTCGACCGTGTGACCGCGATGCTGCCGTCGCTGCAGCAGATGATTCCGTCGGCCATCAAGATGGAAGTGATGATGGACCGCACCCCCACCATCCGCGGTTCGCTGCGCGAGGTGGAGCGCACGCTGATGATCTCGGTGGCGCTGGTGATCATGGTGGTGTTCCTGTTCCTGCGCAATGTGCGCGCCACGCTGATTCCCAGCGTGGCGGTGCCGGTGTCGCTGATCGGCACCTTCTCGGTGATGTACCTGGCGGGCTTCTCGCTCAACAACCTGTCGCTGATGGCGCTGACCATCGCCACCGGCTTCGTGGTCGATGACGCCATCGTGGTGCTGGAGAATATCTCGCGCCATATCGAGGAGGGTATGAAGCCGCTCGAAGCCGCGCTCAGGGGCTCGCGCGAGGTGGGCTTCACGGTGCTGTCGATGAGCCTGTCGCTGATCGCGGTATTCATCCCGCTGCTGATGATGGGCGGCATCGTCGGACGCCTGTTCCAGGAGTTCGCCATCACATTGTCGGTGGCGATCCTGGTGTCGCTGGTGGTCTCGCTGACCGCCACGCCGATGATGTGCGCGCGGCTGCTCAAGCCGGTACGCCCCGAGAAGCAAGGCCGTTTCTACCGCGCCAGCGAGCGCGTGTTCGCCTGGATGCACGACGGGTACTCGCGCACGCTGGCGGTGGCACTGCGCCACAGCGCGCTGGTGTGGCTGGTGCTGCTGGCGACCATCGGCCTCAATGTCTGGCTCTACACCATCGTGCCCAAGGGCTTTTTCCCGCAGCAGGATACGGGGCGCCTGATCGGCTTTATCCGCGCCGACCAGGCCACCTCGTTCCAGGCCATGCGCCCCAAGCTCGATAACTTCATCAAGATCGTGCAGTCCGACCCGGCGGTGGTCAACGTGACCGGCTTTACCGGCGGCTCGCAGCGCAATACCGGCCAGATGTTCGTCACGCTCAAGCCGATCTCCGAGCGCGAATCGGCCGACGCCATCGTGGCCCGGCTGCGCGTCAAGCTGGCCAAGGAGCCCGGCGCCAGCCTGTTCCTGACCTCGGTGCAGGACATCCGCATCGGTGGCCGGCAGAGCAGCTCGGCCTACCAGTTCACGCTGCAGTCGGACGACCTCGACGTATTGCGCGAGTGGGAGCCCAAGGTCCGTGCGGCCATCTCCAACCTCAAGGGGCTGGAAGACGTGGACACCGACACCAACGACAAGGGCCTGCAGACCTCAGTCATCATCGACCGCGATACCGCGTCCAAGCTCGGCGTCACCGCGCAGCAGATCGATGCCGTGCTCAACGACGCCTTTGGCCAGCGCCTGGTGTCCACCATCTACAACCCGCTCAACCAGTACCGGGTGGTGATGGAGCTCAGCCCCGAGTACCTTCAGGGCCCGCATGCGCTCCAGGATATCTATGTGGTCACCGGTGGCGGCAAGCGGGTGCCGCTGTCGGCCTTCGCGCGCTTCGCGCCCACAAGCACGCCGCTGGGCGTCAACCACCAGGGCCAGTTCGCCGCTTCCACCATTTCCTTCAACCTTGCCGAAGGGGTCTCGCTGTCGCAGGCCACCGACGCGGTCAAGGCGGAGATGGCGCGCATCGGCGTGCCGGAGACGCTGCAGGCCAATTTCCAGGGCAGCGCCAAGGCCTTCCAGGATTCGCTCAAGAGCCAGCCGCTGCTGATCCTGGCCGCGCTGATCACCATCTATATCGTGCTCGGCATGTTGTACGAGAGCTATGTGCATCCGCTCACCATCCTGTCCACGCTGCCGTCGGCCGGCGTCGGCGCGCTGCTGGCGCTGCTGGCCTCGGGCACGGATTTCAGCATCATCGCGCTGATCGGCGTGATCCTGCTGATCGGCATCGTCAAGAAGAACGCCATCATGATGATCGACTTCGCCATCGACGCCGAGCGGCGCGCGGGCCTGTCGCCGCACGACGCCATCTATCGTGCGTGCCTGCTGCGCTTTCGCCCCATCCTGATGACCACCATGGCCGCCCTGCTCGGCGCCATCCCGCTGGCGATCGGCCACGGCGACGGCGCCGAGCTGCGCGCGCCGCTGGGCATCTCCATCGTCGGCGGGCTCGTGGTCAGCCAGTTGCTGACGCTGTACACGACGCCCGTGGTGTACCTGACGCTGGACCGCTGGCGCCTGAAGGTGAAAGCCTGGCGCCAGCGCCGCTCCGCCCTGCCTCCGGCCACGGCCAGCCTCGAACCCTGAATGCGATCCATGAACGCTTTTCTCCGCCTCCCTACCCTCTCCTTCCCGGCGACCGCGCTGACGGTAGCCTGCGCCGTGCTGCTGGGCGGCTGCGCCGTGGGTCCCGACTACAAGCGGCCCGACGCACCGTCCACCCCGGCCTTCAAGGAAGCACCCGCCGACACCTCGCAGTGGGGCGAGTGGAAACCGGCCGAGCCGCAGGATGCCAGCGCGCGCAGCAACTGGTGGGCGGTGTTCAACGATCTGCAGCTCGACGCGCTGATGGCGCAGGTGAAGGTGTCGAACCAGAACATCAAGGCCGCCGAGGCACAGTACCGTCAGGCCGCCGCCGCGCTGCAATCGGCGCGCGCGGGCTATTTCCCCACGGTGGGCGCCTCCGCCGCGCTCGACCGCGCGCGCGGCAGCAACGGCCAGATCGGCAACGGGCAGAGCGCCTCGCTGTCGGCCAGTTGGGAAATCGATGTGTGGGGCCGCGTGCGCAGGCAGGTGGAAAGCAGCGAAGCCAGCGCGCAGGCCAGCCAGGCCGACCTGGCCTCGACGCTGTTGTCCACGCAGGCTACGCTCGCGCAAAGCTACTTCCTGCTGCGCATCGCCGATCAGCAGAAGGCTTTGCTGGACCGCACGGTGGTCGACTACGAAAAATCACTGCAGCTGGTACGCAACCAGTACGCGGCCGGCACCGCCCAGCGCTCCGACGTGCTGCAATCCGAGACCCAGCTCAAGTCCGCCCAGGCGCAGCAGATCGATATCCAGATCACGCGCGCGCAGCTCGAGCACGCCCTGGCCATCCTGACCGGCAGGCCACCAGCCGACCTCTCCATCGCGCCGCAGGACTACGCCGCCGCCGTGCCGCGCGTACCCATCGCGGTGCCGTCCGCGCTGCTGGAGCGCCGGCCCGATATCGGCGCGGCCGAGCGCCGCATGGCCGCGGCCAACGCCCAGATCGGCGTGGCGCAGGCGGCTTATTACCCGACGCTGTCGCTGTCGGCCACCGGCGGGCTTTCCGCCAGCACGCTGGCGCGCTGGCTGTCGCTGCCGGACCGCGTATGGTCGATCGGCCCGGCGCTGGCCGGCACGCTGTTCGACGGCGGCCTGCGCAGCGCGGCCAAGGCGCAAGCGGTGGCCGCCTACGACCAGGCCGTGGCCAACTACCGCCAGACGGTGCTAGCCGCGTTCCAGGAAGTCGAGGACAACCTGGCCGCCGCCCGGCTGCTGGAGCAGGAATTCGCGGTGCAGAACGACGCGCTGCGCTCCGCGCGCGATGCGCTGGCGCTGGTCAACAACCGCTACCGCGCCGGTACCGCCAGCCTGCTGGATGTGCTGACCGCGCAGACTACGGCTTATACGGCCGAGCGCACCGCGCTGACCATTGCAGGCCGCCAGTACACGACCAGCTCGGTGCTGATCAAGGCGCTGGGTGGCGGGTGGCATATCGAGACGGATAGCGCGTCGAATACGGCGCCGGCTGGCACGGCGCCCAGCGGCTCGGCAACGCAGTAGCGCGTAGCCATGGGAGACTTGCCGCCGCCCTATGCCGGCGGGAAGCACACCCGCACCAGCAGGCCCTTGCCCCGCGCCCCATCCAGCAGCGCCAGCGACGCGCCATGCGCGGCAGCGATGTCGCGCACGATGGTGAGGCCAAGCCCCGAGCCCGCGGGCGCCGCCTCACCAAGCGCCGTCAAACCCGCCGCCTTGCCGCGGTAGAACGGCTCCAGCACCGCCGCGCGTTGCGCGACGGGAATGCCGGGGCCGTCGTCCTCCACTTCCAGCACCACGGCTTCGCCATCGCGCAAGACACGCGCCGTGACCACGCCGCCCGATGGCGTATAGCGCAGCGCGTTGTCGACCAGGTTGGTCACCAGCTCGTGCAGCAGGTCGGTACCGAGCACTTGCTGCACGCACTCGCCCTCGAAGCCCAGGTCGATGCGGCGCGTGCGCGCGGCGGGCGTGAGTTCGAGGCAGACCTCTTTCACCAACGCCGCGAGATCCAGCGCGCGCGGCGCCTCGGCCCCGCCGTGCGCCGCGCGCGCCATCGACAGCAGGCGGTCGGCCAGCGCGGCCATGCGCGCGGTGCTTTCGGCCAGGCCCTGCGCGATGCGCCGCTGCTCGTCGGGATCGTGCTCGCGCGCGGCCAGCTGGGCTTGCGTGTGCAGCACCGCGAGCGGCGTGCGCAGCTGGTGGGCGGCGTCGGCGATAAAGCGGCGCTGCGCGGCGAGCACCTGTTCCAGCCGCGCCATATAGCCGTTCATGGCCACCACCAGCGGCGCGGCCTCGCGCGGGGCGCTGTCAAGCGACAGCGGCGTGGTGGCGCCGGGCTGGCGTTGCGCCACCTCTTCGCGCAGCGCATCGAGGGGCGCCAGCGCGCGCCGCGTGAACAGCCAGATCACCAGCACCGCGGCCAGCACCAGCATCAGCTGGCCCCACAGCACATCGAACAGGATGTTGCGCGTCAGCGCCTGGCGCGAGTCGAGGGTTTCGCCGACCTCGATCAAGGCCATGCCGCCGTGCGTGCCGCTGGCGTCCATCACCGGCTGGCGCAGCGCGGCGATGCGGATCGGCTGGCCACGGTACGTGCGGTCGTAGAAGCTCACCAGCGCGGGATACAGCTTGGTGCGGGGCTGGCTGGCATCGAACGGCGGCAGGTCGTCGTAGCCCGAGACGAACTCGCCATGCACGCCGCTGACGCGATAGAACATCGTGGCGTTCATGCCCACCTCGAACGTATCGAGCGAGATGTACGGCACGTCCACGCGCACGCCTTCCGGGGTGAGCGTGATGCGCTCGGAGATATTACGCGCCGATGCCAGCAAGGTGCGATCATAGGCCAGGTCGGCGGATTCCAGCGCATTGGAGTAAGCCACCACGCCGTATACGGCCTGCAGCACCAGCATGGGCGGGATCAGCCACCACAGCAGGCGCGCGCGCAGGCTGGCGGCGCGCTTGCTCGGTTCAGCCACCGCTGGGCTCCAGCACGTAGCCCAGCCCGCGCAGGGTCACGATGGCGGCGCCCGAGCCTTCGAGCTTGCGGCGCAGGCGATGCACGTAGACCTCGATCACATCCGGCTGGGTGTCGTCGGCCAGGGTGAAGATGCTGGCGTAGATGCGGTCCTTGCTGACGGTTTTGCCCGGCGGCGTCATCAGGATCTCCAGCACCGCATGCTCGCGCGGCGTCAGCGCCAGCGGCACGCCGCCCACCTGGAAATGGCGCGACACGGTATCGAAGCCCAGGCCGCCGCACACCACCAGCGGCGCTTCGGTCTGGCGCGCGCGGCGCAGCAGCGCCTTCACGCGCGCCTCGAACTCGGCCAGGTCGAAGGGCTTGGCCATGTAGTCGTCGGCCCCAAGATCCAGGCCCTTGACCCGGTCGCCCACCTCGCCGCGCGCGGTCAGGATCATCACCGGCACGCGGCAGCCGCGAGCGCGCAGGCGCGCGAGCAGGTCCAGGCCGTCGCGGTCGGGCAGGGTCAGGTCCAGCAGCACCAGCGCGTAGTCGCTGCCGGCCCCGCCCGCGCTGCCGGCGTGCGTGCTGAACAGCAAGGATTCCGCGCTGGCCGCGTCGGCCGCGCGCTCCACGGTGAAATGCAGCGCGCGCAGCGCCTGCATCACCCAGGTGGCCAGTTCATCGTGGTCCTCGACCAGCAGTACTCTCATGGAAAGGTCTTCTCCTGCTTGTTTCCAGCTGGCGTCACGCTATGCCATGCGCATGGTTTGCTCCCCTCTCCCGCATGGCGGGAGAGGGGCCGGGGGAGAGGGCGGGCGCTTCAAATACCGCCGTCGTGCTGGACAACACCACGGGCTCCGCGTCAAGTGGCTCCTAGCTGAGCCAC
>NZ_BAAILO010000657.1:59046-67834 GCF_054589115.1 Cupriavidus sp. 8B
CCTGAGGGGAGAGGGAGAGACAGTCGTCGTCATGGCGCGCCGCTTTGGCCCGTTCGGCGGCTTCGTCCAGCGCTTCCAGGCGCGCTCAGTTATGCCTGATTTTCGCATTGGCGGCCAGCGGATTTGTTCGGGATTTCCCGGTAAGCTGTCTGCCGTCCAATCGCCCCCCGAGGAGAATCGATGCGCCACGTCCTGGCCGCCCTGCGTTTTGCCTGCGCGGCGCTCGCCCTCGCCGCTGCCTGCGCGCGGCCGGCGGCCGCCGCGCCGGAATGCATCGTGCCCGCCAAGCCCGGCGGCGGCTTCGACCTGACCTGCAAGCTGGCGCAGCGCACGCTGCTCGAAGCCGGACTGACCGAGCAGCCGATGCGGCTGGCCTACGTGCCGGGCGGTATCGGCGCGGTGGCCTACAACAGCATCGTGGCGCAACGCCCCGCCGAGCCCGATACCATCGTAGCCTTTTCAGACGGCTCGCTTCTGGCTTTGGCTGAAGGCAAGTTCGGTAAGTACGGCGCGGCGGACGTGCGCTGGGTCGGCGCGCTCGGCACCGATTACGGCGTGATCGCGGTGCGCGCCGATTCGCCCTTCAAGAGCCTGAAGGACCTGGTGGCCGCGCTCAGGTCGGATCCGGACCAGGTGCTGTTCGGGGCAGGCGGCACCATCGGCAACCAGGACTGGATAAAGGCCGCGCTGGTGGCCCGGCAGGCCGGGGTGGGCTACAAGCGCATGCGCTTCGTGGGTTTCGAGGGCGGTGGCGAGGCCTTTACGGCGCTGCAGGCCGGGCACGTCCAGGCGGTGTCCGGCGACGCATCGGAGGCCGCCATGCAGCTCGGCGCGGGCGGCATCCGCATCCTGGCCGTGCTGGCGGAGCAGCGCCTGCCCGGCAGGCTGGCCAGCGTGCCCACTGCGCGCGAGCAGGGCTTCGACATTGTCTGGCCCATCCTGCGCGGCTTCTACATGGGCCCCAAGGTGCCGCAGGCCGACTACCGGCGCTGGGCCAACCGCTTCGAGCGGTTGCAGGCCAGCCCGGCATTCGCCAGGCTGCGCGCGGAGCAAGGCCTGTTTCCTGTCGACCTGGGCGGTGCGGACCTGGATACCTACGTGCAGCGGACGGTGCAGCGCTACAGCACGCTGGCCAAGGAATTCGGGCTGGCCCGATAGGCCTGATAGGACCGATAGCTGCCGATATCGGCTACGGCCGGGCAGGCACCTCCGGACGCGGCAGCGGCTGCTTGCTCACCCGCTCCTTGAGCCAGGTGGCGGCCTTGCCGAGCGGCCGTTGCTTGTGCCACACCAGCTCCATGGCCACCGGCCAGTCCTGGTCGTCGAACTCCAGCGCGGGCGACACCAGCTGCGTGCCCGCCGGCGAGTTGGCCGCCACGTGCCAGGGCACGAAGGCCCATCCCAGCCGGCGCTTGACAAGCTCGACGATGACCCACTGGCTCTCCACCCACCAGACTTCGGCGGCCACGCGCAGGCGCATTTTTTCCTCGCTGTCGGCGCGGGTCGCCACCATCAGTTGGCGGTAGCGCTTGAGTTCTTCCCAGCCCACGCGCTGGTCCGCAAGCGGATGGTCAGGGGCGCAGATGATCCGCATCGGCACCCAGCCCAGCGCGCGGAAACCCAGCTCCGGCGGCAGCACTTCCTGGCGCCACATGAGCCCCAAGTCCGCGCAGCGCTCCAGCACCAGCCGGCTTACGTCTTCCATCAAGGGGAACAGCAGCTCCAGCTCCACTGCCGGGAAGCGCGCGGAGAATTCCTCCAGCATCACGCCCAGGGTTTCCTCCGGATACAGCTCGTCCACCGCCAGCACCAGGCGGCTCTCCACGCCCTCGCCCAGGCTCTTGGCCACGCCGCGGAAATGCTCGCAGCGCTCCAGGATCACGCGCGCTTCTGCCAACAGGCGTTCACCCGCGGGGGTCAGGGTGGGATAGCGCCCGCCGCGGTCGAACAACTGGTTGCCCAGGTCGATCTCGAGGTTGGACACGGCCGCGCTGACGACCGACTGGGCCTTGCCCAGGCGGCGCGCGGCAGCAGAGAAAGAGCCGCACTCGGCGGCGGCGGCAAAGGCCTGGAGTTGCTCTAGCGAGAGGCTCATGTCGATTCCTTGAGACGGGCCGCCGGCCCATCCATCGTTTTTAGCGATAGAACCTAACTTTACCATCCCAGAATACTCGATAGAATGGCCTCATTCACGCCAGACAGGAAGTATCATGCGCAGCACCAAGGACAGAATTCGTCACACCATCGGCTTTGAAGTGATCGGCTTGCTGATTGTCGCGCCGGTCGGCAGCTGGGTGTTTGGCTTCGCCCTGCACCAGATCGGCATCCTCGCCGTGGTGGCATCGGTGATCGCCGCCGCCTGGAACTACATCTACAACGTGCTGTTCGACAAGGCCATGCTTCGGTTCACCGGGCAGCTGCGCAAGCCGGTGCCCGTGCGGGTGCTCCACGCCATCCTGTTCGAACTGGGCCTGCTGGTGGTGTTCCTGCCGATGGTAGCGTGGTACCTCGACATGAGCCTCATCGATGCGTTCATCATGGACATCGCCTTGGCGGCCTTCTACGTGGTCTATGCGTTCGTCTACAACTGGGCCTACGACGCCGTGTTCCCGGTGGCCAACACTGTGGGGAAAAGCGGGCAGGCTACGGAGGCGATCGCGAAGTCAGCCTGCTGACCCGGCGATAAGAAAGCAAAAGCGGATGCCGACGGCATCCGCTTTTTGCTTTTTGGCGAGCCGCTTCGTATGGCTACGGGTGGCGGCGTTGATCCTTACCTGCGGTCGGGCGTAGCCACGTTACCGACCACGCCGCCCAGCGCTGCGCCACCGATGGTAGCCGCCGGGCCGCCGACCAGCGCTGCGCCAGCCACGCCGCCGACACCCGCGCCGATGGCGGTATTGCGCTGCTTGGGCGTCATGTCGGCACAACCCGCCACGCTCAGCAGGGTGGCAAGCAGGATAGACAGGGTTACGGTACGCATGATGAGGCTCCTTGTGGGATATGCGGCATTTGCTTTGGGCCTGGCAATGCAACCAGGCATCGTTATCGCGTATTACCGCAAGGTCCACATCTGCGGCAGGTGCGTTCAGTATGGGGCTCGGGGCCGCTTTGCGTGACGGGGGCATGGCCGAACCTCGTGTCAGCGGATTCCCACAAATCCCGTGCCCAGGACGTGTATGCGCCGCTTACTTGCGGGTTTCCCCGCACACCGGCCATCTTGAAGCCTCCGTGCAATTAGTTATACTACATAACAATATTGCTGCCGGCCGCCCGCTCCGCATGGAGCACGCACGGCACGGGCAATCCATAACAAGCCGTGGAGACAACACCATGAAGATCGCGATTGCCGGTGGCGGCATCGGTGGCCTGACGCTGGCACTGCTTTGCCACCGGCACGGCATCGAGGTCGAGGTCTGGGAAGCCAGCGAGACGCTGCGCCCGCTCGGCGTAGGCATCAACCTGCTGCCGCACGCCGTGCGCGAGCTGTCCGAGCTCGGGTTGCACGATGCGCTGGCCGAGCTGGCGGTGCAGACCTCCTCCCTCTCCTACTACAACAAGCTTGGCCAGCGCATCTGGCACGAGCCGCGCGGGCGCGCGGCGGGCTACGACCAGCCGCAGTTCTCCATCCATCGCGGCGAATTCCAGATGCTGCTCTACCGCACCGTGGTGGAACGCCTGGGGGCCGACAGCGTGCATGCCGGCCACACGTTTGAGGCGGTCGCGAGCACCGGCGCGCGCGCCGCAGACCCAGTGGAGTTCACGCTGTGCCGGCGCAGCGACAACGCGCAAGTCACGGCGCGGGCCGATGTGCTGGTGGGCGCCGACGGCATCCACTCCGCCGTGCGCCGCCACTTCTATCCGCAGGGCGACGCGCCGCGCTTCTCGCGCCGCACGCTGTGGCGCGCCGTCACCGAGGCGCCGCCGTACCTGGACGGCAACTCGATGTTCATGGCGGGCCACCAGGACCAGAAGTTCGTGGCCTACCCGATCTCCGAGCCGCTGCGCCGCAAGGGGCGCTCGCTGGTCAACTGGATTGCCGAGCTGCGCGTGCCCGACAGCGCGCCGGATACCCCGCCGCGCAGCGACTGGAACAAAGAGGTCGACAAGTCCGTGTTCCGCGAAGCCTTTGCCGGCTGGCGCTGGGACTGGATCGACATCCCCGCGCTGATCGACGGCGCGCAGGCCATCTACGAATTCCCCATGGTCGACAAGGACACGCTGCCCCGCTGGACCTTCGACCGCGTGACGCTGCTGGGAGACGCCGCCCACCCGATGTACCCGATCGGCTCCAACGGCAGCGCGCAGGCCATCCTCGATGCGCGCTACCTGATGGACAGCCTCTTGGCCAACGGCGCGCCGCGCGACGTCTGCGGCACCGGCTACGCGCTGCGCGAGTACGAGGCGGAGCGACTGCCGCGCACCGCGGCCATCGTGCTGCGCAACCGCATGAACGGGCCCGAGCAGGTCATGCAGCTGGCCGAGCAGCGCGCGCCGCAAGGCTTCAGCGATATCGAAAGCGTGATCCCGCGCACGGAGCTCGAAGCGATTGCGCTGCGCTACAAGCAGCTCGCCGGCTTCGACCGGCAATCGCTGCAGGTGCCGCCGCGCTAAGCGGGCCGCGCGCCTGTAATTGCGCCAGTCCGTCGAATCATGCCCCCCGACCGGCCCTGAGAAGCCGGGTCATTCGAAGATAAGGAGACATCGTGCCGCGCCCCAGCCTTACCCGCCTTGCCACGCCCGCCACCCGCCTTGCGCTCGCCGTCACCGCCGGCCTTGTCTGCGCGCTTGGCGCCGCACCCGTGTTTGCCGAAGTGACGGTCGGCGTCAGCATCGCGTCGACCGGCCCCTCGGCCTCGCTCGGCATCCCGCAGAAAAACAGCATGCCCTTCCTGCCGGAGACCATCGGCGGCGAAAAGGTCCGCTACATCGTGCTGGACGACGGCTCCGATCCCACCCAGGCCACCAAGGTGGCGCGCCGCTTCGTCAGCGAAGACAAGGTCGACATCATCCTCGGCTCGTCGGCGGTGGCGCCATCGATCGCGATTGCCGAAGTGGCCGACGAGAGCCAGACCGTGCAGCTGGCCTTCTCGCCGATCGAGCTCAAGCCCGGGCGCGGCGAATGGACCTATCGCCTGGCACAGCCGGTCAAGCTGATGGCCGAAGCCGTGGCGGATGCGGCGCACGCGAGAGGCGTCAAGACCATCGCCTTCATCGGCTTTGCCGACGCCTACGGCGAAACCTGGCTCAAGGAATTCACCACCGCCGCCACCGCGCGCGGCATGCGCCTGGTGGCCACCGAACGCTATGCGCGCTCGGACACCAGCGTGACCGCGCAAACGCTCAAGCTGATCGCCGCCCGCCCCGACGCGGTGCTGATCGCCGGCGCCGGCACCGGCGCGGCCCTGCCCCACACCACGCTGCGCGAGCGCGGGTTCGCGGGCCCGGTCTACCACACGCACGGCGCGGCCACCAAGGACCTGATCCGCATCGGCGGCAAGGCCGTCAACGGCTCCATCCTGCCGGCCGGGCCGGTGATCGTGGCCGAGCAGCTGCCCGACAGCGCCGCCACCAAGAAGCCGGGACTGGACTATGTGGGCCGCTACGAGAAACTGTATGGGCCCGACAGCCGCACCCAGTTCGGCGCCCACCCGTACGATGCGGGCCTGGTGCTGCAGCGCATCGTGCCGGTGGCGCTCAAGCAGGCCAAGCCGGGCACGCCGGCATTCCGCAAAGCCCTTAAGGCCGCGCTGGAGAGCGAACGCGATATCGTGGTGTCGCACGGCGTGCTGAACTACACCGCGCAGGATCACTTCGGCTTCGACACACGCGGCCGCGTGATGCTGACCATCCACAACGGCAACTGGAAGCTGCTGAAATGACCTCGCCCGCCGCGCCCCTCGCCATCGCCGCCCTGCCCACGCCCACGCTGGAGCATGTGGCGGACTTCAGCTTCCGGCTGGCGCCGGCCACCGAGGTGGGCACGAGCGCGCTGGGCAACCGGCGGGTCATCCCCATCCTCGACGGCGTAGTTTCCGGGCCGCGCCTGCAAGGGCGCATCCTGCCCGGCGGGGCGGACTTCCAGCTGGTGCGCCACGACGCCGGCAACGGCATCGTCGTGGCGGACATCGAGGCCCGCTACGTGCTGGAGACCGGCGACGGCGAGCGCATCTACATCGTCAACGCCGGCGTGCGCAGCGGGCCGGCCGAGCTGATCGCGCGCCTGGCCGGTGGCGAGATCGTCGACCCGCGCCTGATCTATTTCCGCACCGCGCCCCGCTTCGAGACGTCGGCGCCCGGCTACGACTGGCTCATGCAGCACCTGTTTGTCGCCACCGGCGCCCGCTATCCGGACCGGGTGGAAATGCGGTATTTTCGCGTCATGTAGGCGGCCCGGTTTTTCCGCCGGCCCATCCCCCTTACCGCTACCACCCACACTCATCGACTGACGCCAAGGCCTCATGACCACAGCAAAGGCGCGAGCGCGCCGCAGCCGCGATGCCCTCGCCCCCGATCCCGCCGGCGCCAGCCAGGCAGCCGATGCACCCGGCGGGTTCGATCCGCATATCGCCGACGTCGACTATGGCGTACTCGACAGCCTGGTCGGCTACGCCATCCGCCGCGCGCAGATCCGCATCTACGAAGACTTCGTGCAATCGCTGGCGCAGTGGAACATCACGCCGCCGCGTTTCTCCGCGCTCGTGATCGTCTCGCGCAATCCGCTGCTCAAGTTGACCGAGCTGGCCAGCATCCTGGGCATTGCGCGCTCGGGTGCGGTGCTGCTGGTCGACGCGCTGGAAGACATGAAGCTGGTTGCGCGCCGCCCGGCGCCGCACGACCGCCGCGCCTACAGCCTGGTGCTGACCACAGCGGGACGGCGCACGCTGGAAGCCGCCACCGCCGCGGTGTGCGCGCATGACGCGCGCGTCGCGAGTGCATTGTCGGCGCAGGAGCAAGACACGCTGCGCGCGCTGCTCGGCAAGCTCGCGCCACCTCAGCCAGTGGGTGCCGCCCAGATGGCAGAGCCGACGAACGCTGCGCAAGACTAGACGGAAATTCTGGGGAAAATCCTGCGGAAATCGAAAGGCGGCGTCATCCGCGCCCAGGCCCATGCGTTAACATGGGCACCATGCCGAAACGCCCTTCCCCAATTCTTCGCCGCCTGCTGCCGCTTTGCGTCGCCGGGCTGTTGTGCATCAGCGGCCTGAGCGCCGCCACCGCTAAGACCACCGTTCACAAGACCAAGGCCGCCCACGCCGCTGCCCAGCCCGCCGAGCCGCGCTCGGGCCTGCCGGGCAGCGTGACGGCCGCGCTCAAGCGCGCGCATGTGCCCGCCTCGGCCACCAGCTTCTACGTGATCAAGGTCGGCGCGCCCGCGCCCCGCGCAAGCTGGAACGCGCAGACGCCGATGAACCCGGCTTCCACCATGAAGCTGGTCACCACCTTCGCCGGGCTCCAGCTGCTTGGCCCCGGCTACCGCTGGCAGACCGCGCTCTACGCCGACAACCAGCCGGGTGCCGACGGCACCGTCAACGGCAATGTCTACCTGCGCGGCTATGGCGACCCCAAGCTGGTGCCCGAAGAAATGGCCAAGCTGGTCAACGCCGCCCGCACCGCGGGCGCCACCACCATCAACGGCGACCTGGTGCTGGACCGCAGCTACTTCGATTCCACCCTCGACAACGGCGCCACCATCGACGGCGAAACCCAGCGCGCCTACAACGTCAGCCCCGACGCACTGCTCTACGCCTTCAAGACGCTGTCGTTTACCATCACGCCCGACCCGGTCAACCAGTCGGTCGCGGTATCGGTCACGCCCGCGCTGGCGCAGCTCAAGCTCGACAACCGCCTCGCGCTGTCCAACGGCAAATGCGGCAACTGGTCGGCACGCGCCCGCCCCGCCGTCACGCCGCAACCCGACGGCACCGTGCTGGCCTCCTTCGACGGCAGCTACGCCGCCGACTGCGGCGAACACGTGGTCAATATCGCCACGCTCTCGCACAACGAGTTCGCCTGGGGCGGCTTCGTCGCCGAGTGGCAACTGGCCGGCGGCCGCTTCACCCACCAGCCAGCCCTGCGCATGGGCCGCGCCCCGCGCAACGCCTTCCTGCTGGCACGCCACTATGGCCAGCCCCTGTCGGAAATCGTGCGCGACATCAACAAGTTCTCGAACAATGTGATGGCTCGCCAGCTTTACCTGACCATCGGCGCGGAGATGGATCGCGGCGGTCCGGCCAGCACGACGCGCTCGGCCAAGGTGGTGCAGCGCTGGCTGGCGCGCCAGGGGCTGGACATGCCCGGCCTGGTGCTGGACAACGGCTCCGGGCTATCGCGTGAAGAACGGATCAGTGCCTACGATATGTCGCGGCTGCTGCAGCAAGCGCTGGCCAGCGAAGTCGGGCCGGTGCTGATGGATTCGCTGCCGATCCTCGGCGTCGATGGCACGCTGCGCAACCGCCTGACGCGCGCCGGCGCGGCCGGCAATGCCTACATGAAGACAGGAACGTTGAACGATGTCCGGGCGCTTGCCGGCTATGTCGATGCCCTGAACGGCGATCGGTATGTGGTGGTCAGCTACATCAACCACGCCAACGCAGCACAAGCCCGCGAAGCCCACGACGCCCTGTTGCAATGGGTGTATCAGGGCGCACCCTGAGTGGCGTGATACTGGCAGCCGGTACGGAAGAACGGTGAGATCACGCCCTTGCGAGCGCCCGCCCTCTCCCCCGGCCCCTCTCCCGCAAGCGGGAGAGGGGAGCCAACCAGCGGGATAAGAGCGCCCGACGATATC
>NZ_BAAILO010000657.1:67945-68144 GCF_054589115.1 Cupriavidus sp. 8B
CAGGCGGGAATTCACCCAAGCGCGATGCGAAGCGAGCCGTGGAGGTGTGCCAAGGCCGTATGGGGCGCCTTTTTTGCCTACTTTTTTGGCAAGACAAAAAAGTAGGTCGCCGCCCCGCAGGGGCGGTGAAACTGCAGTTGCTTTTGACGTTAGGCAGTTGAAGCTGATTTTGCAGTTGCAGTTGCAGTTGCAGCTGTGC
>NZ_BAAILO010000657.1:68239-80223 GCF_054589115.1 Cupriavidus sp. 8B
CGCCCCCCTACCCCCCTTACCCCCCAAACGCAGCAGCAGCCCGCTGCAACCGATCCCTAACCCCATCCCACTCATGCCCAGCCGGCAAGGCCTCAAACACCAGCCGCGCAAACCCATCCCCATCCAGCCTGCGCAACAAGCTATAAAGCGCACGCGCATAACCCTCGGCATCGGCAGGCGCCTGCACCCAAACGCACCGCGGATCAGCAGCAGCCTGAACACCAACCCACGCCACTCGCGCGTCGGCGGGCAAATCGACCAGTTGCGCAGGCAGATCCGCAGCAGAACACAAACCCAACGGCGTATGCGGCGCATAGTGCGCCTTCAGCGTACCTGAGGCGCGCGGCGCCGCGGCATCCGGCGGCAGCGGCGTGACGCCCAGCACCTGCGCCATCATGGCCGGCGTGATCGCGCCGGGGCGCAGCAATACCGGGCCAATGCCCTGCTCCAGCCGCGACAGGTCGACGATGGTCGATTCGATGCCAACCTCAACGCCATCGCCTTCAAGCACGAAGACAGCGTCGCCAAACTCATCGCGCACATGCTGCGCCGTGGTCGGGCTGACCTGGCCAAACTTGTTCGCGGACGGCGCGGCAATGCCGCCGCGGCCACGCTTGAAGCGGCTAAGCAGCGCCTGCGCGACCGGATGCGAGGGACAACGCAGGCCAATGCTGTCCTGGCCACCGGCAACCGCCGCCGGGATATGCGCGGCGCGCTTGAGGATCAGCGTGAGTGGGCCGGGCCAGAAGGCGTCGATCAGCGCTTGCGCGGCCGGCGGCACGTCGTCCACCCAGTAGCTGATATCGCCGCCGTCCACCACGTGGACGATGATCGGGTGATTGGACGGGCGGCCCTTGGCCGCGTAGATGCGGGCGACGGCCTCGGGGTTCTCCGCGTCGGCACCGAGGCCATAGACCGTCTCGGTCGGGAAGGCGACCAGCTCGCCGGCCTCCAGCAGTTGGACCGCTTGGTCAAGTTCGGCGGACGTGGGCATGCGCGACATCGGGAATCTCTTGGGTGGCGTTACTACGAAGCTATCAGGGCGCAATATGCAGCGCTGTCAGGGCCGCGTCGAAGGCGCGCTCGGCGTCAGCTGCCTCGCCGCCCACGCAATTCACGTGGCCCATCTTGCGCGAGGGGCGGGCATCGCTCTTGCCGTACAGGTGCAGCTTGGCGCCCGGTTGCGCCACGACTTCGTCCCAGGCCGGCGTGCGCTCCAGGCCGAACTCGAACCACACATCGCCCAGCAGGTTGAGCATCTTGCCGGCCGAATGCTGGCGCGTGCTGCCCAGCGGCAGGCGGGCCATGGCGCGCACCTGCTGCTCGAACTGGCTGGTTTCGCAGGCGTCCATGGTGATGTGGCCGGAGTTGTGCGGGCGCGGCGCCATTTCGTTGGCGACCAGCGAGCCGTCGGTCAGCACGAAGAACTCGATGCACAGCACGCCCACATAGCCCATCTCGGTGGTGATGGTGGCGGCGGCGGCGCGGGCGCGCGCGGCGATCTCGTCGGAGACGCTGGCGGACGGCATCACGGTGGAGAACAGGATCCCATCGCGGTGCACGTTTTCGGCCAGCGGCCAGGTAGCGGTGGTGCCGTCCGCGGCGCGCGCGGCCAGTACCGAGACCTCGTAGGCCAGCGGCAGCATCTGCTCCAGCACGCACGGCACGTGCTGCATCGCGCGCCAGGCGGCGCGCACGTCTTCGCGGGTCTTGACGCGGGCCTGCCCCTTGCCGTCGTAACCCATGCGCGCGGTCTTGAGGATGCCGGGCAGCAGGTGCTCGGGCAACTGGTCGACGTCGGCGTCGTGCTGGATCACCCAGTGCGGCGCGGTGGGCACGCCGGTGCGCTCGGCGCAGGAGGCGAAGAACTTCTTCTCGCCAATGCGGTTCTGCGCGATCGACACGCAATAGCCGCGCGGCGCGACGAAGGCGCCGAGCTGCTCGAGCCGGTCGAGCGAGAGCGAGGGCACGTTCTCGAACTCGGTGGTCACCGCCGGGCATAGCTTGGCCATCTCGGCCAGCGCAGTTTCATCCGTATAGGCCGCGCAGATGTGCTTCTCGGCGATCGTGCCGGCCGGGCTGTCCTGGTCCGGATCGAGCACGCAAACCTTGTAGCCCATCGACTGCGCGGCATGGGTGAACATGCGGCCAAGCTGGCCGCCGCCCAGCATGCCTAGCCAGGCGCCGGGCAGCACCGGCGCGCTGGGATTGTCGATGCCGAACTCGGCACGCGACTCCGGCGTGTGGGCTTCGACCAGGTGGGGATGGATATCGGTGGGCATTGCGCGTCTTTCCGGATTCGGGGCTTAGGGCTAGTCGGTGTGCGTGCGTCTTACACCGGCAGCGTCATGGCGCGGGCGGCTTCGGTCTGCTTGGCGCGGAACGCTTCCAGCGCGGCGGCCAGCGCGTCGTCGGTGGTGGCCAGCGTGGCGATGGCGTGCAGCGCGGCATTGGCGGCACCCGCTTCGCCGATGGCGAAGGTGGCAACCGGCACGCCCTTGGGCATCTGCACGATCGACAGCAGCGAGTCCTCGCCGCGCAGGTAGCGCGACGGCACCGGCACGCCGAACACCGGCACGATGGTCTTGGCGGCGATCATGCCGGGCAGGTGCGCAGCGCCGCCGGCACCGGCGATGATGGCGCGCAGGCCGCGCTCGCGCGCGGTGGCGGCGTACTCGAACATATCGTCGGCCATGCGGTGGGCAGAGACCACGCGTGCCTCGAAGGCCACGCCGAAATCCTTCAGCATGGCGACCGCGTTCTGCATCACGTCCCAGTCGGAACTGCTGCCCATCACAACGCCGACCAGCGGCTTGGCTGTATTGCTCACGTTAAATCCTTAAAAATCAGTCTGGCGCATATTGATTGCGCCAGCTTTCGCCTTGCGTTTTTTTGCGCTCCTCTCCCGCGCGCGGGAGAGGAGTTGGGGGAGAGGGCGGGCGCTCGTTACGCCTGCGTGCTGGAAAACACCACGGGCTTCGCTTGAAGTGGCTCCTAGCTAAGCCACCCCTCTCCCCGCCCCTCTCCCCCTGAGGGGAGAGGGAGTCAACACCGTCGTCATTCCGAACGGCATTGGCGCGCCTGCCGGCTTCGGCCAGCACCTGCGCCGCCCCAACAATTACTGCAGTTCCTCGCCGGTCAGGCGCGTCAGCGCCTCGCGGTACTTGGCGGCGGTCTTCTCGATCACGTCGGCGGGCAGTGCCGGCGCCGGGGCGGTCTTGGGCCAGGGCTTGCCGTCGATGCGCACGGCTTCCAGCCAGTCGCGCACGAACTGCTTGTCGAATGACGGCGGGTTGGTGCCGACCTGGTACGAATCCGCGGGCCAGAAGCGCGAGGAATCGGCGGTCAGCACTTCGTCCATCAGCGTCAGCGTGCCGTTCTCGTCCAGGCCGAACTCGAACTTGGTGTCGGCGATGATGATGCCGCGGGTGGCGGCGTAGTCGGCCGCTTCCTTGTACAGGCGGATCGAGATGTCGCGCATCTGGCGCGCCAGTTCGGCGCCGATGCGGGCTTCGGTTTCCGCAAAGGAGATGTTCTCGTCGTGCTCGCCCATCTCGGCCTTGGCGGCCGGGGTGAAGATCGGCTCGGGCAGCTTCTGCGCGTTCTGCAGGCCGGCGGGCAGCTCGATGCCGCACACGCTGCCGGTGGCCTGGTAGTCCTTCCAGCCGCTGCCTGCCAGGTAGCCGCGCACCACGGCTTCCACCAGGATCGGCTTGAGGCGCTTGACCACCACGGCACGGCCTTGCACCTGCTCGACCTCGGCCGGGCTCACCACGGTCTCGGCGGCGATGCCGGTTTCGTGGTTCGGCACGATGTGGGCCAGCTTCTTGAACCAGAAGTTGGCCATCTGGTTGAGCACGCGGCCCTTGGCCGGGATCGGCTCGCCCAGGATGACGTCGAAGGCCGACAGGCGGTCGGTGGTGACGATCAGCAGCTTGTCGTCGCCGACAGCGTAGTTGTCGCGGACCTTGCCGTGGCCGAGCAGCGGCAGCGAAGTGATGGAGGACTGATAGAGAGCGTTCGACATGGTGGTTCGGTGGTTCCGATGGGAGGCACTAACAGAATGATTCTGGCGTCGGGCCAGAACAACTGCTTCGCTTCATTTTGTTAGCGCTTTTCAGGCTCCGGCGCCGGGGCCTGAAAAGCGTCGTCCCCGCACCTCTCCTTTTGACGGGATCGGGGCGGGGACGGCACGGGTCCTGCTTACTGCACGACCTGGGCGAGTTCGCCCGACTTGTACTTCTGCGCGACGGCCGCGAGCGAGACCGGCTTGATCTTGGCGGCCTGGCCTTCGCAGCCGAAGGCGACGTAGCGTGCCTTGCAAACCAGCTTGGCGGCTTCGCGGGCCGGCTTCAGGTATTCGCGCGGGTCGAACTTGCTCGGGTTTTCGGCAAAGAAGCGGCGGATCGCGCCGGTCATGGCAAGGCGGATATCGGTATCGATATTGATCTTGCGCACGCCGTACTTGATGGCTTCCTGGATTTCCTCGACCGGCACGCCGTAGGTTTCCTTCATGTCGCCGCCGAACTGGCGGATTTCTTCCAGCAGCTCCTGCGGCACCGACGACGAGCCATGCATCACCAGGTGGGTGTTGGGGATGCGGGCGTGGATTTCCTTGATGCGGTTGATCGCCAGGATGTCGCCGGTGGGCTTGCGGGTGAACTTGTAGGCGCCGTGCGAGGTGCCGATGGCGATCGCCAGGGCGTCCAGCTGGGTGGCCTTGACGAAGTCGGCAGCCTGCTCGGGATCGGTCAGCAGCATGGAGTGGTCCAGCTTGCCTTCGGCGCCGATGCCGTCTTCTTCGCCGGCTTCGCCGGTCTCGAGCGAGCCCAGGCAGCCGAGCTCGCCTTCCACGGTCACGCCGATGGCGTGCGACAGCTGCACCACCTTGCGGGTCACGTCGATGTTGTACTCGTAGTCGGACGGGGTCTTGCCGTCTTCACGCAGCGAGCCGTCCATCATCACCGAGGAGAAGCCCAGGTCGATCGCGGCCTGGCAGATCGCCGGCGACTGGCCGTGATCCTGGTGCATCACCACCGGGATATGCGGGTAGGCTTCCACCGCGGCTTCGATCAGGTGGCGCAGGAAGTGCTCGCCGGCATACTTGCGCGCGCCTGCGGAGGCTTGCATGATCACCGGCGCATTGACTTCGTCGGCGGCCTGCATGATGGCCTGTACCTGTTCCAGGTTGTTCACGTTGAAGGCGGGCAGCGCGTAGCCGTTTTCGGCGGCGTGGTCGAGCAGCTGGCGCATCGATACGAGTGGCATGTCAAACTCCTAAAGAAAGAATGGGGTATCTCGTTTAATCATGTAATCGTTTTGCTCGCGTAGCACACCGTCTCTACGCGATTATTCCGGGAGTGATGCTGAGCGCCCAGGCGCCGGCTGTCTGTCCGGCGCGGCACATATCAGGCACCTACCCGGACAATCTTCAGCGTATTGGTGCCACCTGGCTGGCCCATCGGCTCGCCAATGGTCAGCACGATAAAGTCGCCGCGCTGCACCACGCCTTGCGACAGCAGCAGTTCTTCGGCCTGTTCCAGCGCGGTGTCGCGGTCGGCGCTGGCTTCCAGCGGCAGCGGCACCACATTGCGGTATAGCTGCATCTTGCGCTGCGAGGCCAGGTTGGGCGTCATCGCGTAGATCGGCACATGGATGCGATGCCGGCTCATCCACAGCGCGGTGGCGCCGGAATCGGTCAGCGCGGCAATGGCCTTCACCTGCAAATGATAGGCGGTGAACAGCGCGCCCATGGCGATCGACTGGTCGATGCGGCCAAAGGTCTGGTTCAGGAAATCGGTGTCGAGCTGGACCACCTCGGATTTCTCGGCCTCCACGCATACCAGGGCCACGGTTTCCACCGTCTCCACCGGGTAGCTGCCGGCGGCGGTCTCGGCCGACAGCATCACGGCGTCGGTGCCATCCAGCACGGCGTTGGCCACGTCCGACACCTCGGCGCGCGTGGGCACCGGGTTGACGATCATGCTCTCCATCATCTGGGTGGCGGTGATGGTCAGCTTGTTGGCTTCGCGCGCCAGCCGGATCATGCGCTTTTGCAGCGCCGGCACGGCCGCGTTGCCCACCTCCACGGCGAGGTCGCCGCGGGCCACCATGATGCCGTCGGAGGCTTGCAGGATTTCCTCGAGCACGCCCGGACGGATGGCCTCGGCGCGCTCGATCTTGGCGATCATGCGGGCCTTGTGCTGGTGCGGCTGGCCGGCCACCGCGGCGAGCTGGCGGGCCATTTCCATATCGGTGGCGTTCTTCGGGAAGCTCACCGCGACATAGTCCGCGCCCAACGCCATGGCGGTCTTGATGTCTTCCATGTCCTTGGCGGTCAGCGCCGGCGCCGACAGCCCGCCGCCCTGGCGGTTGATGCCCTTGTTGTTGGACAGCTCGCCGCCGATCTTCACCTTGGTGAAGATCTCGTTGCCGAGCACGCGCTCCACCGCCAGCACGATCAGGCCGTCGTTGAGCAGCAGCAGGTCGCCCGGGCCGACGTCGCGCGGCAGGTCCTCGTAGTCGAGGCCGGCGCGTTCCTGGTTGCCCAGGGTGCAGGTGGCGTCGAGGATAAAGGGCTCGCCCACCTTCAGCGTGATCTTGCCGTTTTCGAACTTGCCGACGCGGATCTTGGGGCCTTGCAGGTCGGCCATGATGGCGACTTCGCGGCCGCAGGCCTTGGCCGCCTCGCGCACCAGGCGGGCGCGCTCGATGTGGTCTTCGGCCTTGCCGTGGGAGAAGTTCAGGCGCACCACGTCGACCCCGGCCGCGATCATGCGCGTCAGGATTTCCAGCGTGCTGGAAGCGGGGCCGATGGTAGCGACGATCTTGGTGGAACGGGTCATGAACTGATTTTCCTTATCGAGGGCCAGCGCCGCCCGGCGGCGCCGGCACGGCTTGCTTCCTGCGCGCCGCGCGGCGCCGGCGCCAGGCCAGCGCGAACCACAGCAGCGGCACACCAACCAGCAGCCACGGCAGCGCGCCGGCGGCCACGCGGATCAGCATGGCCAGGCTGCCGAGGAACAACTCGGCGATATCGCTCACGGCGTCGCGCAGCGGCGACACCTTGCGCCGGCTGACGAACGTCTCGCGCGCGACGAAGTCGATGCGGACCTCATTGCGGTCGGTTTGCGCCGCCAGCATCTTGCGCAGTCCGTTGATCGTGTCCAGCTCACCCTGCACGCGCGCCAGCTCGCGCTCCAGCTCGATCACGTCGCGCAGCGGGCCGCGCGCGTTCTGCAGCATGGCGCGCAGGCGGTCGCGCAGCTCGGTGGTGTTCTTGATGCGGGCTTCGGCATCGATCACCTGGTCGGTCTTGTCCTCGCTCGACACCGCGTTGGACACCACCGTGCCGCCCTGCTCGGCCGCCTTGAGCAGATCCGGCAAGGCTTTCGGCGCGATGCGCGCGCGCAGCTCGCCGTGCGGCAGCGCACCGTCGCGGCTGCGGGTGAAGGCCGCCTCCAGCAACTCGCAGCCGAGCGCCTGGCAGCGTTGCACCACGCTCTTCCAGCCAGTCTCCAGCGCGTCGGCGGCGTTCTCCACCGTCAGCGCGTACTTCAGCGCCAGGTAGCGGCGCTCCGCCTCCTGCTGCTCGCCACCACCACCCCGTGCCAGCTCGCCGGCGGGCATTCCCGCCACCGACGCGGCAGCCTGGGGACGCCCCTCGGGCGCGCCGCCGCCCGGGCGGCCGCATGCGGCCAGGGCCAGCATCATCGAGGCCGCCAGCAGCAACGCCGCCAGCCCACGCTTGCCGGCCATGCCCGCGCCAAACCCACGCAAACCTGTCACCCTCAGCCCGCGGCGCGCTGTTCCAGCACCTCGAACGCGGGCAGCTTCTTGCCCTCCAGGAATTCCAGGAAGGCGCCGCCGCCGGTGGAGATGTAGCCCACCTGGTCAGCGATGCCGTACTTGGCGATGGCCGCCAGCGTGTCGCCGCCACCGGCGATCGAGAACGCCTTGGACTCGGCGATGGCCTGCGCCAGCACCTTGGTGCCATTGCTGAACTGGTCGAACTCGAACACACCAACCGGGCCGTTCCACACGATGGTGCCGGCCAGCTTGAGCTGGTCCGCCAGCATCTGCGCGGTCTTGGGGCCGATGTCGAGGATCATGTCGTCGTCGGCCACGTCCTTCGCGTCCTTGACGGTGGCAACAGCGGTGGCGCTGAATTCCTTGGCGCACACCACGTCCACGGGGATGGGCACCGAGGCGCCGCGCGCGGCCATGAGGTCGATGATGGTGCGCGCATCGGCCACCAGGTCAGCCTCGGCCAGCGACTTGCCGATCTTCAGGCCGGCAGCCAGCATGAAGGTATTGGCGATGCCGCCGCCGACGATCAGGTTGTCGACCTTGCCGGCCAGCGTCTTGAGGATGGTCAGCTTGGTGGACACCTTGGAGCCGGCGACGATCGCCACCAGCGGACGCGCCGGCTGGCCCAGGGCCTTGCCCAGCGCATCGATCTCGGCGGCCAGCAGCGGGCCGGCGCAGGCGATGGGGGCGTACTTGGCAATGCCGTGGGTGGTGGCTTCGGCGCGGTGCGCGGTGCCGAAGGCATCGTTTACGTAGACGTCGCACAGCTTGGCCATCTTCTGCGCCAGTTCGTCGCTGTTCTTCTTTTCGCCCTTGTTGACGCGGCAGTTTTCCAGCAGCACCACTTCGCCGGGCTTGACCGCGCTGACGTCGCCGTTGCCGTCGACCCAGTTCTGTACGAGCTTGACCGGCTTGCCGAGCAGCTCGGAGAGGCGCGTGGCCACGGGCGCCAGCGAATCCTCGGGCTTGAACTCGCCTTCGGTCGGGCGGCCCAGGTGGGACGTCACCATCACGGCGGCGCCTGCCTGCAGGCAGGCCTCGATGGCAGGCACCGAGGCGCGGATGCGGGTGTCTTCGGTGATTTGGCCGGCGTCATCCTGCGGCACGTTCAGGTCGGCGCGGATAAAAACCCGCTTGCCGGCAATTTTGCCTTGGGAGATGAGATCGGAAAGACGCAGGACAGAGGTCATGGCGGTGGCTGGAGAGCGAAAATCGGGGAAAATCGGCATTTTACCTGATCGCAAGGGCCATTTTGCGGGATTGGGCCCCGGATGCACCCGCCGGTGGGTGTACTATTCGCCACATGTAACGGGCGGCGTGCCACATCCTTGCAACGCACCCCCTGAATGGGGGGTGCGACAATCACGCTTGGTCTCGTACGCTGCTGCCAAAGCGCGCACTGTATGCACAAGTTGGTACAAGAAAAGCACGCAAAAACATAGCCAGAGGCCCGCTTCAGACGGGACCCAAGGCACGGGTGCCGGACGCGCTTACGGGAAGCGGCGTCGGCGCCGCACGGCTAACGCCGTTGTCGCGAAGGCAGGGGTAATCATGAACGAAGACATGCACGGGGCAATCCGTGGCTTGTATGAAGGGATTCTTGACGCACAGGCCTGGCAGCAAAGTTTGAACACCCTGAGCAACATCGTAGGCAGCGCGCACGCATCGATGATCGTGCGCGATACCGATCGGGACCTGATGACGGTCAACGAGATGGTGCGCCCGGTGCAGGAGCTGTTCAGCGCTTACGAGAAGGAGTTCCACGAACTCGATCCGGGCAAGCTGTTTGCCCATAACCTCTCCCCCGGGGAGTGGTACATCGATGCGCGCGATTTTGGCGAGGGCTCGATGCAGCGCAGCCCGTTTTACCGCGATTTCTTCCACCGCTTCGACCTGTGCTCCTACGCGGCCTGCCTGGTCGAGCGAAAGCCCCACTACGAGGTGTATTTCGCGCTGCAGCGCTCGTTCTCCCAAGGCAATTTCACGCCGGCGGACGTCAGCGCGCTGGACTGGGCGCTGCCCCACATGCGCAGCGCCATGGCCATGCGCGACCGCACCCTCGGGCTGTCGAGGCTGGCGCAGTTGTCAGCGCAGATCCTGGAGCGCCTGTCGTTCGGCGTGATCGCCTTCTCGCCCGAGCGGCGCGTATTGCTGAGCAACGGCATCGGCGAGCGCTGGGTGCGGCGGCTGGACCCCGCCGGCAAGTCCGGCGAGTGGCAGTTGTCGCGCTCGCTGGCCGACCTGGTGAGCACTGCCTGCGCGCCGCACAGCACGGTGCCTGCGCGTGCGGCCATCGCCCGCCATGCCAGCGGCGCCTGCGCGCAGCTGATCGTGCTGCCGCTGCCGCCGTCCCACGTCTTTGCGCTGCCCTGGCAGCAACCCGCCGCGCTGGTGGTGATCCATGAAGACGCGCAGACGCCGGCGCAACTCCCGCAGTTGCTGCGCGAAGTCTATGGCCTGACGCCCGCCGAGATCCGCCTGGCCAGCCTGTTGGCTACCGGCATGGGCCTGCCCGAAGCGAGCGAGCGCCTGAGCGTTCGGCACGAAACCGCGCGCAGCCAGCTCAAGGCGGTATTCCTCAAGACCGGCGCCAGCACGCAGGCCCGCCTGACGCGGCTGCTGACCCAGCTGGGCACGGCACTTGGGCCCGGGCCCGAGGGGCAAGACGGCCCCGGCGACACTGCCTAGCCGCATCGCGCCGCCGGGGCCCGGCGAACGCCGGGCCCCGGCTCAGCCGAGCAGCCGCAGGCCGGTATAGACCGCCATGCCCGCCACGATCATGCCCACCATGCGGCGCGTCGCCAGGTAGAACACCAGCGCCACCGCGCCGGCCACCAGCTTGTAGTTGCTGGGTGCCAGCGTGAAATGCCCGTGCCAGGTCATCAGGTCGGGCAAGATGATGGCCGCCAGCGCCGCCGCTGGCGCGTAGCGCAGCGCGCGCTGGATGCGGTCCGGCACGGTCACGCGCTCGCCCGCCATCAGGAACAGCGCACGGGTGACGATGGTCACCAGCGCCATGCCGACCAGCGCGATCCAGATCTCGAGATGGCTCATGCCCGGTCCTCCGCAGCCGGGGAGGCTGACTGAGAGGCTGACTGAGAGGCTGCCTGCGCGGGGGCATGCTCCGCCTTGCGGCGGCGGATGCCGCGCAGGGTCGCGCGGGCCGCGAGCTCGTCGCTGGCCATGCCGGCGGCGATCGCCCCCACCACCGCCGCCACCAGGCCGAGGCGGTAAGGCAGCTCGAAGCACAGCAGCGCCAGCGTCGCAGCCACCGCCACCGCCAGCAGCGTGGAACGCGAGCGGATGGTCGTGACCATCACCGGAATCAGCGCCAGCGTGCCGGCCAGCCCAAGGCCCCAGCTATCCGGGAACGCGCTGGCCAGCACGATGCCGATGATCGACGAGACCTGCCACATGGTGAAATTGGTCAGCGCCATGCCCCAGAAGTACCCTTCCTTGCCCGGCTCATGGCCCGGCGTGGCATAGCGCTGCATGAAGTAGACGAAATGCAGGTCGCCGTTGAACGACCCCAGCAGCGTGCGGCGCCACAGTGGCAGGTAGCTGAAATGCGGCTGCAGCCCCGCGCTGAAGATCACGAAGCGCAGGTTGACGATGGCAGCGGTCAGCCACACCGTCCACAACGGCAGGCCCGCCGCAAACAGCGGCAGCACGGACAACTGGGCCGAGCCCGCATAGACCAGCAACGACATGCCGATCGCCTCGGGCACGTTCATCACCGACTTGCTCATGGCCACGCCGGTCACCAGCCCCCAGGAGAACACAGCAGGCAGGGACGGCGCAAAATACCGCGCCCCCTCGATAAAGCCGGCCCGCTCGGCCGGGGCAAAACGATGCCAGGGACGCAGCAGTGCCTGGGGCGGTCGGAATGTCATAACTGAAGATAGGGGGGATGGCTGCCGCCACGGGCGGGAAAGCCCTTAGGGGGAATTGGGCATTATAGGGGGAGTGGGAGGGGGTGGTAAGTGGTTGCTTAACAGTTGTTGGGCGGGTTGGGCTTTGGGGGTGGTTTGCGCGGGTTTTTGCGGTTTTTGTTGCGGCGTTGGCTTTTGCACCCAAGTGCCGTACGACATCCCCCTGCGGGGGCTGCCGGTCACTTTTCTTTGCGCGGCAAAGAGGGTGGAGACAAAAGAAAGAAAGACCTATTCTTCCTAAAC
>NZ_BAAILO010000658.1:0-15491 GCF_054589115.1 Cupriavidus sp. 8B
AGATGAAAGGCGCCACGGCTCGCTGCGCATCGCGCGTGGGTGATTTCCGCCTGGCCGGCGGAAATCACGGCTACACCGAATGGTTCTCTATTCCCGCCGGTTTGCTCCCCTCTCCCACTTGTGGGAGAGGGGCCGGGGGAGAGGGCGGGCGCTGGCAAGAGATACCCACACCTTGTGCCCCTGGCCACGTGCGGACCGTCATCCCCTCATGCTAATGTCCCATCTCCGCGAATTCGCGTTTTCGAAGAGGCACCACATGCATGCGGGTATCGTCGAAGCCAGCTACGGCTCCGATCCGGTTGGCCTGGTCAGCGGCTTTCGCTTCCTGCCCGGCGAGCCGGGCCAGCCCATCGATTCCGCCGCCGCGGCCGTGTGGCTCGGGCAGCCCCCGCCGGGCGACGAGTTTCTCTGGCTGCACTTCAATTTGTCGCATAGCGCCTGCGAGCGCTGGCTCAAGGGCCAGCTCGACCTGCCCGAGGGATTCTTCGAGGCGCTGCGCGAGGGCTCGCGCTCCACGCGCATCGAGCGGCTCGACACGGCGCTGCTTGCCGTGGTCAACGACGTGATCTACAACTTCGGCGTGAGCACCACCGATATTTCCACGCTGTGGGCCTGTGCCGACCGCCGCATCCTGGTGACGGCGCGCATGAAGCCGTTGCGCTCGGTCGACCAGCTGCGCGCCTCGGTGCGCCAGGGCGAGCTGTTCCACACGCCGCTGGCGCTGCTGGTGCATTTGCTGCGCGACCAGGCCGAGGTGCTGGTGCGCATCGTGCGCGAAACCAGCGGCACCGTGGACCAGGTAGAGGATCGCCTGCTTTCGCAGCGCCTGCATGGCAACCGCGCGGAGCTCGGCTCCATGCGCCGTGGCCTGGTGCGCTTGCAGCGGCTGCTCGCGCCCGAGCCTGGCGCGCTGTTCCGCCTGCTCAACCGGCCACCTGCGTGGCTGCAGGAGCAGGACATCCAGGACCTGCGCTCATCCACCGAGGAGTTCTCGCTGGTGCTGAGCGACCTGGCGGCGCTGGTCGAGCGCATCAAGCTGCTGCAGGAAGAAATCGCGGCCAAGCTCAACGAGCAGACCAACCGCACGCTGTTCACGCTGACGCTGGTCACCGTGCTGGCGCTGCCGATCAACATCGTCGCCGGCTTCTTCGGCATGAATGTGGGCGGGATTCCGCTGGCGGACCATCCACACGGTTTCTGGGTGCTGGTGGTGCTGGTGGCCAGCTTCACCGTGCTGGCGGGGCGCTGGGCCTTCCGCAAGCAGGGAGATTACTGAGCGCGCTGGCGGCGATTCACGGGGACGTCACATCTCGCGGTTAGCCTGCCAGTGACCACGTTGTTGCGAACAGGAGTTAGCGATGAGACCAGACGAGAACGAGCTGATTCGGCGTATCCACCGCGAGGTGGCCGATCACTATGACGAAGAACTCGAGCTGGAGCTGGAAGACCACCATGTCGATACGCTGTTCGGCGACGCCGGCGGCGGCCTGGACGACGATGAGCGGGCCGCGCGGCGCCTGTACTTCCGTGAGCTGTTCCGCCTGCAGGGCGAGCTGGTCAAGCTGCAAAGCTGGGTGGTGGAAACCGGCCACAAGGTCGTGATCCTGTTTGAAGGGCGCGACGCGGCCGGCAAGGGCGGCGTGATCAAGCGCATCACCCAGCGGCTCAATCCGCGCGTGGCCCGGGTGGCAGCGCTGCCGGCGCCCAACGACCGCGAGCGCACCCAGTGGTATTTCCAGCGCTATGTCTCGCACCTGCCGGCGGCGGGCGAGATCGTGCTGTTCGACCGCAGCTGGTACAACCGCGCCGGCGTGGAGCGCGTGATGGGTTTTTGCACCGACGACCAGTACGAGGAGTTCTTCCGCTCGGTGCCGGAGTTCGAACGCATGCTGGTGCGCTCCGGCATCCAGGTGATCAAGTACTGGTTCTCGATCTCCGACGAAGAGCAGCACCTGCGCTTCCTCAGCCGCATCCACGATCCGCTCAAGCAGTGGAAGCTCAGCCCGATGGATCTCGAATCCCGCCGGCGCTGGGAGGACTACACCCGCGCCAAGGAAATCATGCTGGAGCGCACGCATATCGACGAGGCGCCGTGGTGGGTGGTGCAGGCGGTCGACAAGAAGAAGGCGCGCCTCAATTGCATCCATCACCTGCTGCAGCAGATGCCTTATGAAGAGCGCGTGCAGCCGGCCGTGGTGCTGCCGCAGCGCGAGCGGCACGACGACTACGCGCGCCAGCCGGTGCCGGACAACATGATCGTGCCGGAAATCTACTGAGCTATCGATCCATCCGGCAGGGCCGCGGCCCTGCCGTCCCGTCTGGTCCTTCCCTCAGTCCTTCTTCTTCACGTGCCGCAGCTCCGCCTCGCGCTGCGGCCGTGCCTCGATGATCTTCCTGCATTTCTTGTTCTTCAGCTCCTTCCACTGCTTGCATTCCTTGCGCGTGCGCAGGCAGCCCTTGCAGTAGCCGGTGGCGTCGTCGAACTTGCAGATCTTGACGCAGGGCGACTCCACGCTCATGCCGCGCTCCCGCAATCGGCGCGCCGCAGGATGAAGTCGGCCACGTCGTCGCGCACCGGCGCCAGCCAGTGCAGCGGGTCGGCGAACACGCCGATCAGCAGCGTGTGGGACAGGCGCGCATAGCTGCGGTACTGCACCGGCACGCCGCCTTGTTCCAGCCGCCTGGCCATTTGTGCGGAATTGCGCTGCGGGTTGACCAGGCGGTCGCCGTCGTCCACGCCGATGAAGGCTGCGGGTGAGCGTGCATCGGCGTAGTCGATCGGCTGCGAGCCGGGTGGATAGTCCGGATGATGGAACACCGGCTGCGCCTGGCGGTTCTCGATCGGCAGGAAATCGTAGACCCCGGCCAGCCCGATCCAGCCGCGCAGCAGGGTGGGGCTCATGTCGAAGCGGCCGAGCCAGCGCGCATCGAGCGCGAGCATGGCGGCGTTGTAGCCGCCCGCGCTGTGCCCCATCAGGAACAGCCGCTGCGGGTCGCCGCCGTAGCTGGCGATCTCGCGCCGCGTCCACGCGACCGCGCGCGCGTTGTCCACCAGGAAATCCGGATAGCTGACTTCGGGATAGAGGCGGTAGTCCGGGATCACGGTCAGGATGCCGCGCGCCGCCAGCGCTGCCGCGACGAAGGCGTAGTCGGCCTTTTCGCCGCTGTTCCAGGTGCCCCCGTAAAAGAACACCACGACCGGCGCCTTGCCTGGACACGCAGGCTGGCGCGGCGCGTAGATGTCGAGCCTGGCGCGCGCGCCATCGCCGTAGGGCACGCTGGCGCTCAGGGCATAGGCTTTGCTTTGGGTTAAGCCATTGAGCACGTCCGACGTGGAGCAGGCGCCAAGGCCGACCAGCGGCAGCGCCAGGAGGAGTGAAAGAAAGCGCGGTCTGAACCTTGGCAAGGCTTCCTCGTTGGTAATTTTTTCAAGTGCCGCCAGCCATTCTTGCATAGTTGCGCGCAGTGCTTGCCGTGGTGCGCGGCGGGCCGGGAGGCAAGGCCTGGCCGCCGGGCATCCGGCGGATGCGCAGCAAGTTGAGTGCCACGCAAGCCTCGCACCGGTGCGCACCCTGCCTGGCTTCGGCTACTCTCAGTGAAGGCTCGCTACAGGAGGTACTCCTTGTTCGGCACCTGGGCATGGGTCATCGGCGCGCTGCTCATCACCATGGGCTTGATCAGTTCGCAGGTAAAGCGGCTGCCGCTGTCGGCGTCGGCGCTCTACCTGCTGTTCGGCATCGGGCTTGGGCCATGGGGGCTTGGCCTGATCCGGGGCGACGTGACGGATCGCGATCATGCGGCCGCGCTGGAGATCGTGACCGAGATCGCCCTGCTGGTATCGCTGTTCGCGGTGGGGCTGCGGCTGCGTGTGCATCCGCGCGATCGCCTCTGGCGCATTGCGCTGCGGCTGGCCACGGTGGGCATGCTGCTGACCATCGCCATGCTGTTCGCGATCGGTTTCTGGATCATGGGCTTGCCGGCGGGCGTGGCCCTGCTGCTCGCGGCCATCCTGGCGCCCACCGATCCGGTGCTGGCCTCCGACGTGCAGGTCGAGGATACGCAGGACCGCGACCGCATGCGTTTTAGCCTGACCGGGGAGGGCGGGCTCAACGACGGCGCCGCGTTTCCCTTCGTCATCCTCGCGCTTGGCCTGATGGGCGGGCAGGATCCCGGCATTGCCTGGCAGCGCTGGCTATGGGTCGACCTGCTGTGGGCTTCCCTGGCCGGCCTGGCGCTGGGCTGGAGCATGGGCTGGCTGTGCAGCCGCGCGGTGCTGGGCCTGCGCAAGCGCCGGCGTGGCGCGGTCGGCATGGAGAGCTTCTTCGCCGTCGGCCTGATCGGGGTGGCTTACGGCGCCGCGCTGGCCGTGCACAGCTACGGCTTCCTGGCGGTGTTTGCCGCCGGCATGGCCATGCGCCACGTCGAGCACGAGGAGAACCAGGACATCGAGCCCGACGAAGTGCTGGGCGCGACGGTGTTCTCGGAGCAGGAGAGCACGGCCGTGCAGCACGACAAGGCTGCCGCCTACCTGGCCCATACCGTCAGCGAGTTCTCGCTGGACCTGGAGCGGCTCGCCGAGCTTAGCGTGATGGTGGCGGTGGGCGCGCTGCTGTCCGTGCGGATGCTGCGCTGGGAGTACCTCGGCCTGGGGCTGGCGCTGATCCTGGTCGTGCGCCCGCTGGCCGTGGCGATCTCGACCATCGGCGTCGCGCTGCAGCCGGCGCAGCGCCGGCTCATGGCCTGGTTCGGCGTGCGCGGCATCGGCTCGGTCTACTACCTGGCCTATGCCCTTGCGCATGGCGCGGATTTCCGCCATGGGGCCATGCTGGCCGACGCCACGCTCTGCGTGGTGGTGCTATCGGTGGTGCTGCATGGCTCGTCGGCCACGCCCCTGATGGCAATGTACCGGCGCTGGCGCGGCGCCGCCAAGGCCTGAATCCGTTGGCGTGCGCGCCGGTTCTGGCGCCCGCCGACAATTTTCTCCCGCGTTAAAGCTCTTGTTCCGGATGCCGTTATTTGTGTGGCTTGGGCCTCGTCCGCCCAGGCCGGCATCCATAAAACAAGAATCGGAGCTTTAGAACATGAGGGGTCCTCTCCTGCGCCAACACACAGGCCTGCTGGCCGCCCTGCTGGCCGCCATGTCTGTCGCCGCCTGTGGTGGCGGTGGCGGCGATGCGCCCGCTGCCAACCAGGTGCCTGCCGGCCCCTCGGTGCCAGTCGTCAACGCGCCCGTACCAGCGGTGCCACCCACGTTGGCGCCCGCTTGCAGCGGCTGCAGCGCCGTGGACGCGAGCAATTACTCGGGTTCCGGCGTCGGCGTCTGGTCCGCCTCCAACACCAACGGCGTGCCAGTCGACGTGCCGGTTGCCATCGGCGGCGTGAACGGCAAGGCCGTGACGCTGCTCTACACCAACGGCGCCGCGGCGCAGGCCATGCCGGCCAGCCTGTCGCTGTCGGTCATCGAGCCCGTGCTGGGCAACCTCTCGATCCAGTCGGTTTCCGCCGGGCAGGACGAACAAACGCTGCGCGACATCGCCGAGTTCAATCGCGCCGGCTGGGCGGCACTGGCCGGCGGCAAGCGCGTGGCCAGCCTCTCGGAGATCGCGCCGCCACCGCCGCTCGCTTCGGTGGTCAACGATACCAAGAGCTGGTATCACACCGACGGCACGCGCCGCGCCGCCACGCTGGTCAAGCAAGTGATCACGGGAGACACCACCACCGTCAACATCTGGGTGGAGACCACCGAATCGGTGCCCGGCAAGATCACCGGCACCCTCGTCGACACGCTGGCCGCGGCCTTCGCCGGCGGCGGCGGCATCTACGACATGCTGACCTCGGTCGGCGGCCCCTTGTGGGGCGCGCACAGCTACAACAACCTCATCGCCGGCAGCGGCCAGCCGGTGGATATCGTCGTGCTCAACTTCGACAACAACAACAAGCCATTTGGTACCGTGGGCTATTTCTGGGGCCTGCACAACCTGAAGGCCACCTCGGATTCGCGCAGCAACGAGTCGCTGTCGCTCTATCTCGATTCCGAGACCGTGTACCTGGGCGGTGCCGAAGGCCTGAAGTCGATGAAGATGACCATGGCGCACGAGGGGATGCATATGCAGAACTTCTACCGCCGCGGCGTCAAGGCCGGCCAGCAGTACGCATTCGACAGCTGGCTGGAAGAAATGTCCGCGATGATGATGGAGGACTTTGCCAGCAACACCATCGACGCCAGCTACAACGCGATCCGCGACGTGCGCTTCAGGGACTACGTGAGCTACGGCAATGGCAACTACAACTGCAACATGCTGAACTTCACCGGCTTCGGCGCTAGCTGCGAGAGCTATTCGGTGTCGGGCAGCTTCGGCGGCTTCCTTGACCGGCAGCTCGGACTGGCCTTCTACAAGGACCTGCTGGGCCGCACCTCTAGCGCGGATTCCAAGACCGTGCTCGACCAGGCCATCAAGGCCGCGCGCCCGGACTCCGGCTTCACCCCGGAACTGATGCGCTGGACCGTCACCAGCAATTCGCTGATGCCAGCCGCCTCGTCACCGGCGCGCTACGGCTACCCGGCCCGTGTCGATGGCGGCTTTACGCTCCCGCTGATCGATCCGGACCTGTTCCGTGCCTCGCGCAAGCTGCCGGTGGCCGTGCCCTCCACGTTGCAGCCGTATGGTAGTTTTCCGGTGGTTCGCAGCAATGTCGGCGCCACGTTCAGCGAGACCGTGCGCGTGCCTGCCGGCACTACGCTATCCGTAGTGGTGTACTGAACGCGCTAGGCGCAGGACCGCCGGATCTCCTTGCGGCGGCTCCCGGGCGGCGATGTTCGCCGCCCGGACTTGTCAACCCAACCAACCTCATGCATCGAATCCTGTCCCTGATTGCCGCCCTGTCCGTGGTGCTGGCCGCATGCGTGCACGCAGTGCCAGCCGGGCGCTCCATCGCCTTGACGGGCACGGTGGTGGTCAAGGGCAGCGCCCTGTTCCAGCAACCGATGCTGGTCACCGCCGATGGCGAGGCATGGGTGCTCGAGAAATTCCCCGTAGGCGAGGCCGAGGCGTTGCGCGGCAAGACGGTGGGCGTGACCGGCACCGTGCTGCGCGCAAACCAGCCGGGCACGTGGGCGCCGGCCATCCGCGTCGAGCAGATCGAGGCCGCGCCGGACGGCGGGCCTGCGCGCTAGATCCGGCCGGATCCCGCTCAGTCAGCCGCTCGGGCCCGCGCGGTCCGGGAACGCCTCTTCCAGTGTCAGTACCGTGCCCGTCAGGCTGCTGTCATAGCCGGGCAGGGCGTCCACCACCTGCCGGAAACCGGCACTCCTGAGTGCCCCCACGGCGCCGGCCAGCGCGGGGCTTTGCAGGCGCTCCCGCTCGATGACAAAGAAATACCGTTCCTTGAGCACCGGCACGAAATCCAGCCCAAAGCGGCGCGCCGCGGTTTCCACGCCGAATCCCGCATCCGCCATGCCGCTGCCGATGTAGGCGGCCACCGCGGCATGGGTGAACTCGCCATTGCTGTAACCCTCGATGCGGCCGCTGTCGATGCCGCGCGCCTTGAGCATCAGATCCAGCAGCAGCCGCGTGCCGGAGCCGGTCTGGCGGTTGACGAAGCGCACATCGGCGCGGCAGAGATCCTCCAGCGTGGTGACCTGCTTCGGATTGCCGGGGCGCACGAAGATGCCCTGCGAGCGAACCGCCAACTGGATCAGGCAATGGGTCTCGGGGCGAATCCACGTGGCGAAGCTCGCCAGCATTTCCCGCTCGAATTCGCCGATCGGCACGTGGAAGCCGGCAATATCGCAAGCACCTTGTGCAAGTGCCGCAACCGCCTCAAGGCTGCCGCAGTACTTCAGGTCGTGGCGCACCTGGTGCGCATCCAGGAAGTCATGCAGCGCCGCCACCGCGAAGCCATGGCTGGCGTGCAGGCGCAGCGTGGGGCCCGGCTGGTCGACCAGTTTCTTCAGCTCGATTTCCAGTTCCGAGGCCAGGCTTTCCAGCGTGGGCGAGAGCCGCGCGGCAATGCGCTTGCTGGCCCAGACCAGTTGCTGCGCCAGCGGCGAGAGCGCGCTGCCGCGCCCGCGGGTCTTGGCAATCAGCGCGCCGCCGAACAGGGTTTGCGCGTCGCGCAGGATGCCCCAGGCGTAGCGGTAGGACAGGCCGGTGGCCTGCGCCGACTGGCTGATGCTGCCTGTGCGCTCGATATGCCCGAGCAAGGCCACCAGGCGTGACACGTCGAGTGGGGCGCTGGCGGCGTCGCTATCGTCGCGAATTTGGAGGTGGGGCAGGATCGAGATACGAATCATATGAGAAAAATAGCATATTGCTCGAACGCAGCCAACTGCCTATAGTCCGCTCAAAGAGGCATAGCACCCGGGAAAAGCCAGCTTAGCTGGCCAGCCGAGATGGGGAATGCCCAGCCAGAGCCCCAGATATATGAAAAAAATAGCATATAACGCGGCCGCCGTAACACGGTGTGCCGCGCCCCGCAGCCAATCCTGGCAAGACGCGCAAGCCAATGCGCCACACCGTCTGCCGCTGGCGTTGCGCTTTGGCGCTTGCGCCGGCCCGTGCTGCGCCACCAGGAGACACGATGTCTGATTCAGCCGCCAAATCAGCCGCTAATGCCGTGCGCGACCCGGTCGCCCGCATTGTGGCCGCGCGCCGCGATATGCCGGGCGCCTTGCTGCCCATCCTCCACGAGATCCAGGATACGGTGGGCTACGTGCCCGCCGACGCCCTGCCCGAGATTGCGCGCGCGCTCAACCTGTCGCGCGCCGAGGTGCATGGCGTGGTGACCTTCTATCATCACTTTCGCGATAGCAAGCCGGGCCGGCACGTGGTCCAGGTCTGCCGCGCGGAAGCGTGCCAGTCGGTTGGCAGCGAGGCCCTTGCCGCGCACGCCGAGCGCGCGCTGGGCTGCGGATTTCATGAAACCACCGCCGATGGCGAATTCACGCTCGAGCCGGTGTACTGCCTCGGCCAGTGCGCCTGTGGCCCGGCCGTGATGATCGATGGGCTTCTGGCCGGCCGCGTCACGCCGCAGCGCTTCGATGCCTTGATCAAAGCCTGCGCCGATACCGCCCAGGATCAGGCAGCGGAGGTGCCGGCATGAGCATCACCGTTTTCGTCCCCCGCGATTCCAGCGCCCTGGCCATGGGCGCCGACGCGGTGGCCCGCGCCATCTCGCGTGAGGCCGCCGCACGTGGTGCCAGCGTCGAACTGGTGCGCAACGGCTCGCGCGGCATGTTCTGGCTCGAGCCGCTGGTCGAGGTGCAGACGGCCGCCGGGCGCGTGGCCTACGGCCCGGTTGCGCCGGAAGATGTCGCCGCGCTGTTCGATGCGGATTTCCTGGCCGGTGGCGAGCACGCGCTGGCGCTTGGGCTAACCGAGGAAATCCCGTTCCTCAAGGGCCAGGAGCGCCTGACCTTTGCCCGCATGGGCATCACCGATCCGCTCTCGCTCGCCGACTACATTGCGCACGATGGCTACGCCGGCCTGACCCGCGCGCTGGCGCTGGACGGCGCGCAGATCGTGCGCGAGGTGACCGATTCCGGTTTGCGCGGGCGCGGCGGCGCGGCATTTCCCACGGGCATCAAGTGGCAGACGGTGCTGAACGCGCAGTCGGCCACCAAGTACGTGGTGTGCAATGCCGACGAGGGCGACTCCGGCACCTTCTCAGACCGCATGGTGATGGAAGGCGACCCGTTCATGCTGATCGAAGGCATGACCATCGCCGGCCTCGCTGTCGGCGCGGAGCATGGCTATATCTACGTGCGCTCGGAGTACCCGCACGCTATCGCCGTGCTGGAAGCCGCCATCGGCGTCGCGCAGGCGGCCGGCTGGCTGGGCGACGATATCCGCGGCAGCGGCCGGCGCTTCCAACTGGAAGTGCGCAAGGGTGCCGGCGCCTATGTGTGCGGCGAGGAAACCGCGCTGCTGGAGAGCCTGGAGGGCAAGCGCGGCGTGGTGCGCGCCAAGCCGCCGCTGCCGGCCATCGAAGGGCTGTTCGGCAAGCCCACCATCATCAACAACGTGATCTCGCTGGCCACCGTGCCGGTGATCCTGGCGCGCGGCGCGCAGTACTACCGCGACTTCGGCATGGGCCGCTCGCGCGGCACGCTACCGTTCCAGATCGCCGGCAATGTGCGGCAGGGCGGGCTGGTGGAGAAAGCCTTCGGCGTGACGCTGCGTGAACTGCTGGAGGACTACGGGCAGGGCACGCGCAGCGGTCGGGCGATCCGCGCGGTACAGGTGGGTGGTCCGCTGGGCGCCTACCTGCCGGTCTCGCGGCTTGATACGCCGATGGACTATGAAGCGTTCGCGGCCTTTGGCGCGGTGCTGGGCCACGGCGGCATCGTGGTGTTCGACGACACCGTCGACATGGCCAGGCAGGCGCGCTACGCGATGGAGTTCTGCGCCATCGAATCCTGCGGCAAGTGCACGCCGTGCCGGATCGGCTCCACGCGCGGCGTCGAGGTGATCGACAAGATCATCGCGGGCGACCAGCCGGTGAAGCACGTCAAGCTGGTGCGCGACCTGTGCGACACCATGCTGGGCGGATCGCTGTGCGCCATGGGCGGCATGACGCCCTACCCGGTGCTGTCGGCGCTCGACGAGTTTCCGGAAGATTTCGGCGTGGCCGTGCCAGCCAAGGCTGCCTGAACCCAGCGCAACGGCACATCGAACCGGCGCAGCTTCAGCGCCCCTCTGAATCACCAGTACGCGGCCCCCGGGCCGCAGCGGGAGTCCGTCTTGAACACACGCAACGAAATCGACTACGGTACGCCGGCCAGCGATGCGCAACAGCAGGTCACCCTTGAGATCGACGGCGTCGACGTGACCGTGCCCGCCGGCACCTCGCTGATGCGGGCCGCCGTGCACGCCGGTGTGAACGTACCCAAGCTGTGCGCCACCGACAGCCTCAAGTCCTTCGGCTCCTGCCGCCTGTGCCTGGTCGAGATCGAAGGACGGCGCGGCTTCCCCGCCTCCTGCACCACGCCGGCCGAAGCCGGCATGAAGGTCAAGACCCAGACCGACAAGCTGGCCGACCTGCGCCGCGGCGTGATGGAGCTGTATATCTCCGACCACCCGCTGGACTGCCTGACTTGTCCCACCAACGGCAACTGCGAGCTGCAGGACATGGCCGGCGTGGTGGGCCTGCGCGAGGTGCGCTACGGCTACGACGGCGCCAACCATCGCGCCGAGGCCAAGGACGAGTCCAACCCGTACTTCACCTACGATCCCTCCAAGTGCATCGTGTGCAACCGCTGCGTGCGGGCCTGCGAGGAAACCCAGGGCACCTTCGCGCTCACCATCAGCGGCCGCGGCTTCGATTCGCGCGTGACGGCGGGGCAGGGCGACAGCTTCATGGATTCCGACTGCGTGTCGTGCGGCGCCTGCGTGCAGGCTTGCCCCACCGCCACGCTGGCCGAGACCTCCATCATCCGCATGGGCCAGCCCGAGCACAGCAAGGTCACCACCTGCGCCTACTGCGGCGTGGGCTGTGCCTTCAAGGCGGAGATGAAGGGCAATGAAGTGGTGCGCATGGTGCCGTACAAGAACGGCCAGGCCAACGAGGGCCACTCGTGCGTGAAGGGTCGTTTCGCCTTTGGCTACGCGACTCACAAGGACCGCATCCTGAACCCGATGATCCGCGCCAGGATCACCGACCCGTGGCGCGAAGTGTCGTGGGAAGAGGCGATCAGCTACGCAGCCTCCGAGTTCAAGCGCATCCAGGCCAAGCATGGCCGGGACTCCATCGGTGGCATCGTGTCCTCGCGCTGTACCAACGAGGAAGGCTACCTGGTGCAAAAGCTGGTGCGCGCCGCCTTCGGCAACAACAACGTCGATACCTGCGCGCGGGTTTGCCACTCGCCCACCGGCTACGGCCTCAAGCAGACGCTGGGCGAATCCGCCGGCACGCAGACCTTCCGCTCGGTGGAGAAGGCCGACGTCATCATGGTGATGGGCGCCAACCCCACCGATGGCCACCCCGTGTTTGCCTCGCGCATGAAGAAGCGCCTGCGCGCCGGCGCCAAGCTGATCGTGATCGATCCGCGCCGCATCGACCTGGTGGATTCGCCGCACGTGCGTGCCGACTTCCACCTGCAACTGCGTCCCGGCACCAATGTGGCCGTAGTGACCTCGATGGCGCATGTGATCGTCAGCGAGGGCCTGATGGCCGAATCGTTTATCGCCGAGCGCTGCGAGGACCGTGCGTTCCAGCAGTGGCGCGACTTTGTCATGCTGCCGGAGAACTCGCCGGAAGCGATGGCCGAGATCACCGGCATCCCCGCCGAGCAACTGCGCGGCGCGGCACGCCTGTACGCCACCGGCGGCAATGCCGCGATCTACTACGGCCTGGGCGTGACCGAGCATGCGCAAGGCTCGACGACAGTGATGGGCATCGCCAACCTCGCCATGTGCACCGGCAATATCGGCCGCGAAGGCGTGGGCGTGAACCCGCTGCGCGGGCAGAACAATGTGCAGGGCTCCTGCGATATCGGCTCGTTCCCGCACGAGCTGCCGGGCTACCGCCATGTGTCGGACTCCACCACGCGCGGCCTGTTCGAATCTGCGTGGAACGTGGAGATCAGCCCGGAACCTGGCCTGCGCATCCCCAATATGTTCGAGGCTGCGTTGTCGGGCAGCTTCATGGGCCTGTACTGCCAGGGCGAAGATATCGTGCAGTCCGACCCCAACACGCAGCACGTGTCGGCGGCGCTCTCGGCCATGGAGTGCATCGTGGTGCAGGACATCTTCCTCAACGAGACCGCCAAGTACGCGCACGTGTTCCTGCCGGGCTCGTCGTTCCTGGAGAAGGACGGCACCTTCACCAACGCCGAGCGCCGCATTTCGCGCGTACGCAAGGTGATGCCGCCCAAGGCTCGCTATGCCGACTGGGAAGCCACCGTGCTACTGTCCAATGCGCTGGGCTACCCGATGGAGTACAAGCATCCGTCCGAGATCATGGACGAGATCGCGCGGCTCACGCCGACCTTCAGCGGCGTCAGCTACCAGCGGCTGGAGGAACTCGGCAGCATCCAGTGGCCGTGCAACGACGCCGCGCCCGAGGGCACGCCGACCATGCACATCGACGCCTTCGTGCGCGGCAAGGGCAAGTTCATCATCACCCGCTACGTGCCCACGGCTGAGCGCGTGAATCGCAAGTTCCCGCTGATTCTCACTACCGGGCGCATCCTGTCGCAGTACAACGTGGGCGCCCAGACGCGCCGCACCGACAACGTGATGTGGCACGACGAGGACCGCCTGGAGATCCATCCGCACGATGCCGAGGAACGCGGCATCAAGGACGGCGACTGGGTCGGCGTGCAGAGCCGCGCGGGCGAAACCGTGCTGCGCGCCATCGTCAGCGAGCGCATGCAGCCAGGCGTGGTGTACACCACCTTCCACTTCCCCGAGTCCGGCGCCAATGTGATCACCACCGATAACTCGGACTGGGCCACCAACTGCCCCGAGTACAAGGTCACCGCGGTGCAGGTCATGCCGGTGGCGCAGCCCTCTGAATGGCAGCGCCAGTATCGCGACTTCCACGAGCAGCAGATGCAATTGCTGCAGGCGGCCGGCGCCGAGGCGGGGTCGGCATGACACTCTGCGAACTCGCCATGGCCAGGTCCGATGCGGCGGCGCCTTGCAGCGATGTCGAGCCGCCCACGCACAGCACCTTCGCCGTCAGCCGCTGCCGCCTGGGCGAGCTGGCGCTGGAGGACGACGAGATCGCCGAGGAAGTGCCGGTCGCGCTCGAGTACAACGGCATCTCGCACGCGGTCATGCTGGCGTCTCCGGCAGACCTCGAAGACTTCGCGCTGGGCTTCAGCCTGAGCGAAGGGCTGGTGGCCAGCCCGCGCGACGTCTATGAAATCGACACCGAGGTTCGCCCCGAAGGCATCGCGGTGAAGCTGCGCATCGCTGCGCAAGCCTTCGCCGCTCTCAAGGACCGCCGCCGCGCCATGGCGGGCCGCACCGGCTGCGGCCTGTGCGGCACCGAATCGCTGCAGGAAGTCATGCGCGCGCCAGCGCCGGTGAGTAGCAGCGCCAGCTTCAGCGACGAGGTGCTGTACGCCGCGTTCGCGCAGTTGCAGACCCGGCAGGAACTGCTGCGCCACACCGGCTCCACGCACGCCGCCGCCTGGCTGCGCGCCGACGGCCACGTGGCGCTGGTCCGTGAAGACGTGGGCCGCCACAACGCGCTCGACAAACTGATCGGCGCGCTGGCGCGCGGCGGCGAAGACCGCTCGCGCGGCGCCGTGCTGGTGACCAGCCGCGCCAGCTACGAAATGGTGCTGAAGACCGCCAGCGCCGGCGTTGGCATGCTGGCCGCCGTCTCCGGCCCGACCGCGCTCGCGGTACGCCTGGCGATCGATACCGGCGTCACGCTGGCCGGCTTTGTGCGCGCGGGCCGCCACGTGGTCTACTCTCACCCCCAACGTTTGCACAGCAGGACGGAACAGGCATGAACTCCGACAACCTCGTCAAGATGGCGAACCAGATCGGCACCTTCTTCGAAGCCATGCCGGACCGCGAGGAAGCCGTGGCGGATATCGCCGGCCATATCAAGCGCTTCTGGGAGCCGCGCATGCGGCGCGCATTGCTGGAACGGCTGGACGGCAATGACGATGCCGGGCTGGACGAGATCGTGCTGCTGGCGGTGACGCGGTATCGCGCGTTGCTGCAGTGAGGTGATTATTCGCGCTTTCAGCGCTGGATTATTTTCAGGCTGACATGCTGGCGTGCTGGCATGGGGTGTGGGTGGGCGGTGTTTTAAAGCTTCTAGCTGCTGATGCAGAATAGGCGTGAGTGGGTAGTGTTTTAGCGCTTCTAGCTGCTGTCGCGGCTGGGCGGTGTTGGCCGTTTTAGAACGTGTGAGATGTCACTTTTCTTTACTCGCCCTCGTAAAGAAAAGTAACCAAAAGAAAGCGATCCTTGCAGGAGGCTGGCTTATTGGGGTTACGTAGCCCGGTGGTTTCGTCGTCAGGCCCCGGGTTTTAATGGACTCGTGCCGTTACCGGTTTGAACGGCCACGATACTGCGGATGACGCTGGTTTCGTGGTGAGACTGCTCGGTAGTGGCATCCCTGCTCATCCATCTGCCGGTACCGGTGCGAAGCATCACGATATATCACGCCGTGATGGTTTCGTGGTGGGGTGGGCGCGGTGGTGAATCCCTCAAAACTATTCCGGCGGTGCCACCGCGCCCACGACGAAAACGGGACGCATGCAACTTCGTGGCCGCCCGCGCCGCGAGCGACAGACGGCTTGAAGCAAGTGGTGACAGCTACCGGGGGGACCACCACGAATCCCTGGGCATTGGCTGGGTCGTGGTGGTCTAAACTGGTAACGGCACGAGTCCATTAGAACCCGGGGCCGCACGACGAAACCATTGGGGTGCGCAACCCCGACAAGCCAGCCTCCTGCAAGGATCGCTTTCTTTTGGTTACTTTTCTTTACGAGTAAAGAAAAGTGACATCTCACACGTTCTAAA
>NZ_BAAILO010000658.1:15501-27878 GCF_054589115.1 Cupriavidus sp. 8B
CTAAAACACTGCCCACTGACACTAGTCCAGCAGCTAAAAACCGCAAAACACCGCCCCAATCCACCACACCTCTACCGCAACCGCAAAGGCTCCAGCAGCGCCGCATCATATTGCCCGCGATCAATGCGCCCCAACTCCAGCATCCGCAGCAAGATATAAGCCTGCCGCTGCCGCGCCCGCCGCGGATTGACCACGGGGTTATTAGCGGAAGGCGCCTTGGGCAACCCAGCCAGCATCGCGCATTCAGCCAGCGTCAGCTCAGCCACCGGCTTGCCAAAGTAAGTCTCGGCAGCCTCAGCAAAGCCATAGGCTCCCTGGCCAAGGTAGACCTTGTTCATATAGAGCTCCAGGATCTCGTCCTTGCTCATGGCGTGCTCGATGCGGTAAGCCAGCAGCACCTCGTAGAGCTTGCGGGTATAGGTCTTCTCGCGCGAGAGGAAGAAATTGCGTGCCACCTGCATGGTGATGGTGGAGGCGCCCTGCGACAGATCGTCCGACAGGTTGGCCACGCCGGCTCGGATCACGCCGACATAGTCGATGCCGTCGTGCAGGTAGAAGCGGTCGTCCTCGATGGCTACCACCGCCTGCGTGAGCTTGGGCGGTATCTGGCCGATGGGGACATAGCCGGGTGACTGGCGGAAGGTGGTGAGCGCATCCAGCGTGGGCAACTGGCGCTGAGCGACGAGTACGGCCAGCGTGCCGAGCAGGGCTACGCCCAGCATCAGCACCACCAGCAGCTTGAGAAAATTCGACCAGAGACGTTCCATGGCCAGTATTGTGCCAGCACGCGGCGGCCCTGCCCCGCTCTCGGGGCCACGCCATGCGGCGGCGAGGCAAACGCTTGGGCCGAACCCCACCGCACGACGCATGGCGTAGTCCAAACAGACGATGAGCCGTCCATCGCCCCCTTGTACGCTCAACGCATATTTAAGGAAGTAACCTTAAATTGGATCTGGCGCGGGCGATGCATCGGCTAAATGTCATTGCCATCGGCCGCGTCGTTGGCGGCGGCTGCCCCGCCGAGCGTGGACGAAGGAGGGTGACAAATGTTGACGCACTTGCAGCGTCTTGAGGCCGAGAGCATTCACATCATGCGAGAGGTGGTCGCGGAGTGTGAAAACCCGGTCATGCTTTACTCCATCGGCAAGGACAGCGCGGTGATGCTGCACTTGGCAATGAAGGCTTTCTATCCCGGGAAACTCCCGTTTCCACTATTGCACGTCGACACGACATGGAAATTCCGCGAGATGATTCAATTTCGGGACGCCATGGCGAATAAGCTCGGCTTCCACCTGATCGTCCACGTGAACCCCGAGGGGTTGGAAAAGGGGATCAACCCGTTTACCCATGGCTCGGCCATACACACCGACATCTGGAAAACCGAGGGACTGAAGCAGGCGCTGGACCAATACGGTTTCGATGCGGCATTTGGTGGCGCGAGGCGGGACGAAGAGAAATCGCGCGCCAAGGAGCGCATCTTTTCGATCCGCTCCGAGCGGCACCGCTGGGATCCGAAACTGCAACGCCCCGAGCTCTGGCGGCTGTACAACGCCCGCAAGCACAAAGGCGAAAGCATTCGGGTGTTCCCGCTCTCCAACTGGACCGAGCTCGATATCTGGCAATACATCTATCTCGAAGGCATTCCGATCGTACCGCTCTATTTAGCGAAAGAGCGACCGGTCGTGGAGCGCGACGGCACGCTCATCATGGTCGATGACGAGCGCATGCCACTGAAAGACGGTGAAGCTCCCGAGTTCAGGAGGGTGCGCTTTCGCACGCTGGGCTGCTATCCACTGACCGGTGCCATCGAGAGTGAGGCGGATTCCCTCGCGGCGATCATTCAGGAGATGCTTCTGGCCAAGACGTCCGAACGGCAGGGCCGCCTTATCGACCACGACTCGGCGGGTTCCATGGAGAAAAAGAAACAGGAGGGGTACTTCTGATGGCACACATATCCGATTCGATCGCTGCAGACATTGGGCAATATCTGCAATCACAAGAGAACAAGAGTCTGCTGCGCTTCATCACCTGCGGCAGTGTGGATGACGGCAAGAGCACGCTCATTGGCCGCATGCTCTATGAGTCGAAGATGCTCTTCGAAGATCAGCTCAGCCAGTTGGAGGCGGACTCGAAGAAGGTGGGAACGCAAGGCGGCGACCTTGATTTCGCGCTGCTGGTTGACGGCCTCGCGGCTGAGCGCGAGCAAGGCATCACGATCGATGTCGCCTATCGCTTTTTCTCGACCGACAAGCGCAAGTTCATCGTGGCCGATACGCCGGGCCACGAACAATACACGCGCAATATGGTCACCGGAGCCTCGACGGCCGATGTCGCCATCATCCTGATCGACGCGCGCAAAGGCGTGCTGACCCAGACGCGTCGGCACAGCTATCTTGTTTCGCTGATCGGCATTCGCCAGGTTGTACTTGCCATCAACAAGCTGGATATGGTGGAATACTCGAAAGAGATCTACAACAGAATTGACGCTGACTATAGAGCCTTTGCCAGCCAGATCGGCCTGCGGAGTATCGTCACCATCCCCATGTCGGCCCTGAAGGGCGACAATATCACCGAGATCAGCGCAAACACGCCCTGGTACGACGGGCCTACCCTGATGGGGTACCTTGACGCGGTGCAGGTCGAAGACGGCGGCGCTCAGCGCGGGCCGTTTCGCATGCCGGTGCAGTGGGTCAACCGACCCAACCTCGATTTCCGCGGCTACGCAGGCACCGTCGCTAGTGGCCGCGTCAAGCGCGGTGATCGCCTTCGGGTCCTGCCGTCAGGCAGGGAAAGCCGGGTTGCGCGTATCGTGACATACGAAGCCGACCTCGAGGAAGCGGTGTCCGGCCAGTCGATCGCGCTCACGCTGGAGGACGAAATCGATATCAGCCGAGGCGACGTTCTCGCGCCGATCGAGGTGCCGGCTGGCGTGGCGGATCAGTTCGAGGCGACCATTGTCTGGATGAGCGACGAGCCTATGCTGCCAGGACGCCCATACCTGTTGAAAATCGGCGCGAAGACCGTGACCGCCACCAGCGCGGTTCCGAAATACAAGATTAACGTCAACACGCTCGAGCATCTCGCGGCCAGGACGCTGAGCCTGAATGAGATCGCGGTCTGCAACCTGATTCTCGATCAGCCAATCGCATTCGATCCCTACCTGGACAATCGCGATACGGGCGGTTTCATCATGATCGACCGCCTGACCAACAATACGATCGGGGCCGGACTGCTGCACTTTGCCTTGCGCCGCTCGCAGAACATCCACTGGCAGGCGATTGACATCGACAAACAGGCGCATGCTGCTCTCAAAGGGCAGAAGCCGTGCGTACTCTGGTTCACGGGGCTGTCGGGTGCCGGCAAGTCCACGATCGCCAACCTCGTCGAGCGCAAACTGCATGCATCGGGCAAGCATACCTATCTGCTGGATGGCGACAATGTGCGTCACGGCCTGAACAAGGACCTCGGCTTCTCCGACGCCGATCGGGTCGAGAACATTCGGCGTGTTGGCGAAGTCGCAAAGCTGATGGCCGATGCGGGACTGATCGTTCTCGTGTCCTTCATCTCGCCATTCCGTTCCGAGCGCAGCATGTCTCGTGGACTGATGGCGCCGGACGAGTTCTTCGAAGTATTCGTCGATACGCCAATCAGCGTGGCGGAACAGCGGGATCCAAAGGGGCTTTACAAGAAGGCGCGCCGTGGCGAGCTGACGAACTTCACCGGCATCGACTCCCCTTACGAGGCGCCGGAGAACCCGGAGATTCGGATCGACACCACCGCCTGGTCGCCGGAGGAGGCAGCCGAGCAGATCGTCAGCCATCTTGTCACCCGCGAGGCGCTATGAACCGCTACTACGTGTTCAACGGAGATGCGGACGGCCTGTGTGCGTTGCAGCAACTGCGGCTTGCCGCGCCTGACGAGTCCTGCGGCGCGAGGCTGTTGACCGGGGTCAAACGCGACATTCAGTTGCTGCAGCACATCGGCGCGGGGGAGGGCGACACCATCACCGTGCTCGACATCTCGCTCGACCAAAATCGGGCTGATCTGCTTCGCCTGCTCGAGGCAGGCGCATCGGTGCGCTATTTTGATCACCATCACGCGGGCGAACTGCCTCACCATACGCGCTTCGAATCCCACATCGACGAGGCGGCCGGCGTCTGCACCAGCATCCTGGTCGACCGCTATCTTGGCGGCCGTCACCGTGCGTGGGCTATCGCGGCGGCATACGGAGACAGCCTGCCTGGCGTGGGCAGCGCCATGGCACTGGCGGCCGGCATGGGCGCTGGCGCGGCTGCGGCCTTGGAGCGGCTCGGCATCTATCTCAACTACAACGCTTACGGCGAAACCGTCGTCGATCTGCATTTCGATCCGGCCGAGTTGTCGGCGCGGATGCTGCCTTTTGCCGACCCGCTGGAATTCGTGGCGTGCTCGGACGCATACGCGCGGCTGGCGGCCGGCTATGAGGAGGACATGGACCTGGCACGCCGGCTCGAGCCGGCACGCCAGGTCCCCGGCGCGGCGCTGCTGGTGCTGCCGGATGCACCGTGGGCGCGGCGCGCCATCGGCGTCCTGGCCAACGAACTCATGCATGGGCAGCCTGATCGTGCGCTCGGTATCCTTTCGCCCAAAAGGCAAGGTGGATTCACGGTCAGTGTGCGCATACCCGGCCATAGCCCAGTGGCTGCGTCTGACTTCTGCCGCACGTTTGACACCGGAGGTGGCCGGAAACTGGCGGGAGGCATCAACCATTTGCCCGAGTCGGAAGTCGACCGCTTTGCGCGCGAGTTCGAGGCATGCTTCGGCATCGCGTCTGGATCGCGTTTCGCATGATTCCCATGATCGTTGGAGAAGGACTTGCGCTCTCGGGATGAGGACGGCCTCGTTGCGAGGCGTCGCGTCTGCGTTACGATCGTCGAGGGGCGGGTTCCGCGGCAAGGCTGGCGGCAGCCTTGCCGCCCCGTGCGCTCCGACCCGTTGACTTCGGCGCGCGCCCCGCGACTTCGCCGGAGACGTCCAGCCGGGAAAGCAGGGAAGCCGTATCGGGCGACATCGGGCCCGCCAGTAGCGCCACCAGGCAATCCTCGAGGTTCTTGATGAACAACTCCGTGTCCATCACCAGGCTTTCCTTCTCGCTCGCATCCAGCATGCGGGAATGGTCGGCGAGCCCGTGGAGCAGCAATACGGCCGCCATGAGCAGGCGCTGGTGTGCCACGGGCTCAGGCAGATCCTGGATGACGTCAAGCAGCGATCGCCTCAGCCGGTCCACCTGGCCAAGCTTGAGCGTGGAGGTGCGCAAGTTCTGCACGGAGAGCGTATGCGTGGCCACCAGTTGGGCATCCAGGCGGATGAACTCCTTTCCGCCGTCGGGATCGAAGATCTTCTCCGCAACCGGGTGCATCAGCGCCCGCACCACGTCTCTAACCGAAGGTTTGCCCCGCTGCTCCAGTTCGTCGAGCAGCGCGTTGCGCCGGGCGGCGATGCCCGGCTCATGCTTGTCCAGGATAGCCTGCAACAGGCCGTCCTTGCTGCCGAAATGGTAATGTGTGGCGTTCTTGTTGCGCTGTCCGGCGGCTTTGTTGATATCGTTCAACGAAACCCCTTCGATGCCGCGCTCGGCGAACAAACGCTCCGCAATTGCCACTAGCTTTGCCCGCGTGGCAACACTTTTCAGTGTCAGGCTCTCGACTTTTCTGCCTTGCTGGGACATCGTACCAATGGTTTCGTTTGATCAACGCCATGCAGTGTAGCACCGGGCATGGGCCGGCATGTCCCGGTATTGCCGGCCGGCTGGCGCCTTCCCTGCATTCCATTCCGACTCATCCGAACGTCACCAACACCTTGGCCGACTCCTCAGCACGCGCGGCGGTAGCAAAGGCTTGCTCGAAATCGGCGAAGGCGAAGCGGTGGTTGATCAGCGCGGTGGTGTCGATCCGGCCCGAGGCGAGGATCTCCAGTACCTCTCCAAACTCGGTGGGGTAGGCCATTGCGGTGGTCACCTCCATCTCCTTGCCCAGCGCCATCGCCAGATCCATGGCGACAGGCGCGTGATGCACCGCCACCACCGTCAGATGCGCCCCGAATCGTGCGCGCGCGATGATCTGGGGAATAACCGGCGCAGCGCCCGACACTTCGATGAATTCGTCGGTATCCACGACAGGCATCCCATAGAGCGTGCCAGCGCCATGGCGTTGGCCGATTTCAGCCCAGAGATCGCATTTGTCGGGATTGAGCGTGGCGTTTGCACCGAGCGCCTACGCACGTGCCAGGCGGGTGTCCACGCGATCGACAGCGATGATGTCCGCGACGCCGCGCAGACGGAGCATCGCCACGACGCCGAGCCCGATGGGGCCTGCGCCGAAAACGACCACCCTGCTGCCTGCGCCGGCGCGCGAACGGTTGACGCCGTGCAGCGCGACGGCGAGCGGCTCGGCCAGCGCGGCGGTTTCGAAGTCCAGCATGTCGGGAATGGGGTAGACCGATGGCTCGGCCATGACATTGCGCACGAGAATGTGCGAGGCGAAGGCCCCTGGGCCGCCGGAGCCGATCATGTTCGCGGGCGTCGTCGGGTTGACCACCACGCGCTGCCCTTTGCGCAGCGCCGTCACTTGCGCTCCCGCCTCCTCGATCACACCCGAGAACTCGTGCCCGAGCGATAGGGGACCATCGCCTCCGATCGGCAAGCCGCCCGCGCGTGCGTAGCCGAGATCGGAGCCGCAGATGCCGCAGACCGCGACCCTGACGACGATATCGCCCGGCCCGACGCTCGGCCGCTCCACAGGCTCGATGCGGATATCATCAGGTCCATGGACGGCCGCACGGAACATCATTTCTGCCATGGTGGTGTCCTTCTTTTCAGATCGCAATCCAGGCGCGATTGCGCGCCGACCGTCGCACCGCGTCGAGCACCGCCTGCCCGCGCACCGCATCGTCGAATGTCGCCGCGCGCTCGGGGATCGCGGGCACGCCATGCTCGATCCGCGCGCGCATCTCGGCGAAAAGGCGCGCATAGGGCGGCACATCGAACCCCATTGTGTGCCAGCGATCCTGCTCGGTCTGGATCAGCTCGGCGACGGGAAAAGGTGTCGGCATCCCGTTGACGAGATCGGCGGGTATCTCGATGCGCCGCACGCAATCGGCGTCGCTCACCCAGACCTCTTCGGGGTCAGCGTAGGTCGCGCCGCTCTGAATCCACGCCCCGCCTGCGCTGCCTACCACCTTGGTCGCCATCACCAGCGGTCCCGGCGCGGCAAGTGCGGCGATGATTGACCCGGCAACACCGCTGCCCGTTTCGAACTGCACGTTGTAGCAATCGTCGGCCGTCATGTTGGGGCGCCCGGGCGCCAGCGTCTGCAGCATGCCGCTGACGCGCGCGATGGGCCCGAACATGTATTCGACCTGATCGATCATGTGCGAGCCGAATGCGCCAAGGAAGCCGCCGCCCTGGTCGGCGTCCTCCCACCAGTCGCTAAGCCTTTCTGTCGAGTCCTGCAGGCCCGGCTGGTGGTAGATGCGCAGGAAATGGCGCGGCGCGCCGATCATTCCCGACTGGACGACGCGCCGCAACAGCGCCTGCGCGCTGTCGAAGCGGAATTCGGCGCCGAGCATGTGATAAACGCCGGCTCTTGTCGCCGCTTTGCGCATCTCCGCGGCTTCGGCGACGTCGCGGGCAAAGGGCTTTTCGCACACGATATGCCGCCCCGCGGCGATCGCCTCCATCACCGGCGAATAGTGCGCGTGCGGGGGCGTCGCCACCGTGACGAGTTGCACCGCCGGATCGGCAAGCGCTTCGGCAAGGCTATCGGTTGCGAGCGGGATGCCAAGCGGCGCGGCGCGCGCGATGGTGCGGGCACGGTCGCGGCCGACGATCGCGCGCACCTCGAACCCCGCCTCGCGCAGCGCACGTACATGGGTGAAAAGGCCGAAGCCGGTGCCAACCACCGCGGCGGCTATGGGATGCGTCATCAAGGGGTGCCTCCATATGGTTCATGATTGAGCGCCGCGGCGCAGCGGCGCGCGGCTTCGCCGAGATCGGCAATGCGTCGCGGCGCCGCATTCATTGCGCCACCTCGCCGCTCAGCAGCGGCGAGACTTCATCCAGCGCCGCCTCGCCGCGTTCATGCAGCGCGGCTAGTGCGATGCGGCGCAGCGTTACCAACGGCGGCTCGCCCTGCGTGCCGATCAGCCGCAGGCTCATGCCCCCATGGACATGGCCGAAGGGGTGGATCCAGTTGCCGGAGATGCCGGGCTCGCCCTGCGCAATGATGACGCGCACCGAGCCGTCATGGCGATAGATGGCCTTGTACTTCTGCACATGGCCGCCGCCGTCTTCGTAGTTGTCCAGGTTCTCTTGCCAGATCGAGCAGAGCTGGAAGATCCAGTAGTCGCAGGGCGTTGGCAGGAAATCGATCACCAGCGCTTCGCCGTCGGCGCATTCCCAGGTGCCAAAGCCGTGATGCCGATCCGGCACCCCGCCATTGGACAGATACACCGCGCGATCGAAGCGGATGCGGTTCGGCCGTTGGCTGAGATTGTCCTGCCACCAGCGCCGCACCAGTTCGCAATAGCCAAGTACCGTCTGTCCCGCCTTGGCGAGCGCATCGCTCATTTCGGCGGCGGTGATGGGGCGCGGTTCCGGGCGATCGACTCGCTCGATGGAGAACCCGGGCGGCGCGGTATTCGCGCGATCATGATAGAGCGTGCGGATGAGCAGGCCGACGCAATCAGGCGTGATCGACAGCCAGTCGCGTCCGTGCGCAGGCCTGCGCTGGCCGACGACGATCTCGAAATTGCCCTCCGCATCGAAAGTGACTTCGCGTGACGAGATGAAGCCCGTGGTCTGCAGCGCAGCGGGATCGAACCCGGCAAGGCCCGCCACGCCGTGCGCCGCCCAGTCCAGCGTTCCCGGATGGCGCGGCTGCGGTGCACGCCATGATGCGATGACGAAATAGGGCAGTTCGCCGCGATTGCCGCGAATGACGTAGTCATGGCTGCCATCGATGAACTCGGCGAGCAGGTGATCCTGGTCGGGCGACTGGAAATTGATGGACTGGCGCCAGGGCGCATTGCGCAGGCGCGGCCGTTCGGGCTCGCAGTTCTCCATGAAGCGCTCGATACCGTTGCGCATCAGGCGCGTCATGAACCGATACCATTCGGCGCAGTCGAGGGCGTTAGCCTCCGCGCCGAAATGGTCGACCATATGGCCGGCGCGGCGCACCGTTTCACAGTAGTCATCCCACGCCCGGCCGGACAGCAGGCGCTCCGCTGCTCGATCTGTCATCACAATTCTCCTTCGATGCGCTCTGGCCTGACCGAGAAGCGCTGATAATAGAAGCCGAATCGCTCGCGCAACGCCGCTACGTCGATGCCAAAATCGCCTTTCAGGTCATAGACGACCCGTCCGTGCTTTCCGCGGGGATTGGACTCCAGATAGGCATGCACACGGGGCACGGGCTTCGTCGGTCAGCGCAAGGCCGGCCATCGCATAGACGCGCTCGATCACCGTCTTTTGGTCGGCCATGTAGTCGTCGAACAGCACGTCGAGCGATTGGCCGGCGGGCACGGTGTCCCGGTCTCGCACACAGGCGCGCAGCAGATGCTCCAGGCGATCTGTCCAATAGCGGGCAAGTTCCTTTACGTCGACGGCATGCCGGCGGATGCGGTCACCATAGGCGATCATGGTGATCGCTGACTGCAGAACGGCGACCGGATCGCGATGCGTGATGACGACCGTTGCGTCGGGATAGGTCGTCATCAACGGCCGGAGATTCTCCATGTGCGGCGGCGACTTCATCACCCATCGGTCCGGCCCCTTGAGCCAGGTGAGCGCTTGCAGGACCCGGCGGCCATAGGCGTAGTGCGAAGTCTGATCCTTGCTGTAGTAATAGTCGCGCCAGCGATAGGGCCGGCACTGCCATTCCGGCAGATAGGATGAGAAGTCCAGGGCTTGCAGCTCTATGTCCTCATGCACGTGGGCGGGAGCCATTTCGTGCATCGCCGGCATGAGCGGCAGCATGGCTTCGAATTCGCCCCACATATCGCGGGCACGAAGGAAGCGCGGATCGTCCGCGCCCGGCGTGGCCTGCTCTTCCAGCGTCGGAATCGGCTCCATCGCTTCCCATAGCGGCATGGAGCGCAGCCGCGGGTCGGCTGCCAGGATATTGACGAGGTGGGTGGTGCCCGAGCGTGGAAGCCCGGCGATGACGATCGGCTGTCGAATCGCGACCTTATTGATTTCAGGGTGCTGCTTCGCAAGATCTTCGAAGCGAAGGCGCGCGCAAGCATAGCGCACGGCATCGCCGAACAGGCCCGCGCGACCCAGCGGACCGAGGCCCGTGTCCTCGTCAAAGCTCCTTAGCCAGATGCGCAGCCGCTCGCGGAAGTCGTCCGGACCAAAGTCGGATAGACCCGTTCGGTGGCGCGCGGCCGCAAGGACAGCCTCCTCGCTCATTTGCACTGGCGGGGAGGAAGCAATCGCTTGACGCTGTTTCTCGGTTAGTTGGGGGGTGCCAAGGTCGGCGATGCGGATGGCGTCAGGTTTCATTGCGTTGGTCCGGTCTGGAAGCGTGATGGAAGGCTGCAGCGATGGGCGCCGGCCGGGAGGGCTGGCGATCCTGCCGTTGCGGTTCAGCCAGCGACGGTAAAGCCGCCGTCGACCGGCAGCGTTTGTCCGGTGATCCAGCTGGCGGCTGCGCTTGTCAGGAACAGGACCGGACCCGCGATGTCGCGCGGCACCCCCAGCCGTGCTGCCGGCGTACGTGCAAGCGTGGGTCCTGACCATGCCGGGTTGGCGACAGTCGCCGCCGTCATGCGGCTCGCGGTAAGCCCCGCGGCGACCGCGTTGACACGAATGCGCCCGCCCCAATGGACTGCCAATGCCCGGGTCAACCCGACGACACCGGTCTTCGCTGCACCATAGCCGGGAACGATGTCGATCCCGAAGAACGAGCTCATCGACGCGATGCTGACAATGGAAGGCCCGCCTGGCAGGGCGCTTTTCAGGAGTTTGTCCGCACAGCCATGCGCCATGCGGTAGCCGCCGACGAGGTGCATGCGCACCGCGCGCTCGAAGACCTCCGGGTCGTACTCGTCGAGGCCGCTGCTCGGCAGCGCAAAGCCGGCGTTGTTGATGAGAATGTCAACCTGTGGCACCGCGGCCGCCACAGCGGAGATATTGTCCGCGTCTTCGATGTCGAGCTGCAAATAGCGGTAGCCATCGAAATCGACGCCGTAGTCGGACGCGCAGCGCCGGGTGCCGGTGATAGTGACCTCCGCGCCTGCGTCTCGATAGGCTTCGGCGATCCCGGCGCCGATTCCGCTGGTGCCACCTGTCACCAACACGTGACAGCCTTTGTAGTCAAACCGAAGGTTCGGCCAGTCGGCCTGTAGGGTATGCATTGGACGTTGTCTCCAATAGGAATACGGGATTGCTGCTACGCGATGCGATCAGTCGGCGGCGCGGTGCAGGGTGTCGCCCACACCGGTGCAAACATAATTTAAGGTAAGAATATTAAATTTTGTTGTCCATGGCAAGCGCCTGAGAAGGTGCCAGAGCCGCGACCAGAATTTCCCGGGACCTCTTTGCATTGCGCATTGCTCTGGCCGGCGGCCTGCGAAACGGCACGGAAGTCGGCCTAAAGTCCGGTGTTTCCTGAAGATTGGAGGAGGGAGGGCGAGACAGGAGATGAGCCAGGAGGCGCGTGGGGGCTCGGGTGACCGGCCCCGTTCGGCGAGGCATGGCGCGTTGCGGATACGCCATCCTCGATGGCCGGCCGTTTGTACTAAGGCTTGCGCCTTAAAAGAGAGGGGTCAAGGGCGGAAGCGGTCCCCCTCGACGCGATGCATCCGCCTTGCGTAACGGACGCCTGTTCCGGAAGGGGGCCAGCACGCGGCGGGCCGGCGCCCGTGTCACGCCGGCTCAGCCCGCCGGCAGCGCCACGCCGAGGTCCTTCGCCAGCGTTTCCAGGTTGCGCCAGATCGCCGGGTTCACATCCAGGTGGGTGGTGGCGAGCGCGCGGTTGGCGGCTTCGAACTCGCCCGGGTACTGCACGCGATCAAAGCCCGGGGCGGGTGGGGTGTCGTGCAGGTAGTTGACGAAGGCTTCCACCTCCGCGCTTTGCCAGCTCAGGCCCAGGTCGAGTTCCGGATTCATCAGCACCGCGAACATATTGTTGGTGGCCACGCCGCCGCGGGGGTTGTCCGGCTGGATGGTGCCGCCCCCGGACAGCACGCCGGCCAGCAGTTCAGCTACCACGCCGAGCGCATAGCCCTTGTGGCCGCCGAAGGGCAGCAGGGCGCCAGGGTGTTCGCTGAACATGGCGCAGGCATCGGTGGTGGGGTTGCCGTCGCCGTCGATGATGCTGTTCTGCGGCGCGGGGGGG
>NZ_BAAILO010000658.1:28040-36785 GCF_054589115.1 Cupriavidus sp. 8B
CGGCGAAGCACAGCGGGTTGGTGGTCAGCCGCGCGGTGCGGCCGCCGTAGGGCGCCACCACCGGAGAGCGGTTGATCACGTTGGTAAAGCTCAGCAGCACGAACCGCTCCTTTGCCACCATCTCGCCGTAGTGTCCCATGCGGCCGAGATGGTGCGAACGGCGCAGCGTGACGATGCAGTGGCCGTGCTGGCGCACGCGCTCGATGGCGGTCTCGATGACGCGCTTGCCCACGTGCTGGCCGAAGCCGCCGTTGCCGTCGAACACCAGCAGGCTGTCGCGGTCGAGCACGCATTCGGCGCGGCCCCCCGGGTTGACGTTGCCTGTTGCGAGCGAGCGCTGGTAGTTGGGCAGGATCGACAGGCCGTGGCTGGTGTAGCCGCAGCGGTCGGCCTCGACCAGGTGCTCGGCCACGTCGTTGGCGATGTCGGTCGGCACGCCTTGCGCGGCGAGCACGTCGCGGGCGAGCTGGGTGGCGGATTGCAATGTGATTTTCATGATCGGTCCTTTTCCCGGTGTGGGCTCAGATCCAGCCCAGCCAGCGCCAGTAGGTGGCGGCGAACAGCAGCATCAGGGCGTAGCCGATCACCGTCACGGGGATGCCGACCTTGGCGAACTGCTTGCCGTTGAAGGTATCCGTGCCAAGGCAAACCATGTTTTGCGGCGCATTGATCGGCAGGATGAAGCCGAAGCTCACGGTGAAGCCGAGCAGCATGGTCAGGCCGATCTGGTTGATATCGCCCGGCAGCGTCTGCAGCACCGAGATCAAGATCGGCAGCAGCGCGGCGGTGAGCGCGGTGGCGCTGGCAAAGCCGAGGTGGATCAGGATCAGGAAGGCGGCCAGGATGGCGAACACCAGGATCGGGCCTTGCGTGGCGAGCCCGGAGTTAGCCACCACGAACTTGCCCAGCCATTGGCCGGCCTGCGTGGTGAGCAGCGCGGTGCCCAGGCTGATGCCCACCCCGAACACGATCAGCGTGCCCCACGGCGTGCGTTGCTGCATGGTCTTCCAGTCCATCACGCCGATGCGCGGCATCATCAGGATCACCAGGCCGACGAAGGTCACGGTGGCGGTGTCGAACTGGTGCAGCTTGCCCTCGGTGGCCCAGAACAGCAGCAGCCCGATGGACACGGCGGCAAGCCGCTTCTGCGGGCCGCTCATCGGGCCCAGCCCGGCGAGTTCCTTTTGCACGGCCTCCTTGCCGCCGGGGATGGCTTCGGTTTCGGCGGGCAGCAGGAAACGCACCAGGAAATACAGCACGACCGACATCACGATGGCCCACGGCGCGCCGGCGATCAGCCATTGCAGCCAGGTGATGCGCTCGCCCAGCAGCTTGTCCATGAAGCCCGCCGTCAGCAGGTTCTGCGCGGCGGCGGTCTGGATGCCGACGTTCCAGATGCTGGTGGCCATGGCCACGGTGATCATGATGCCGGCGGCGATATTCGATTTCTTGTCGACCCCGAACGCCGCGATCACGCCCATCATGATCGGCACCACGCAGGCGCTGCGCGCGGTGGCGCTCGGCACCACCAGCGACAGCGCGATGGTCACCGCGACGCTGCCGATCAGGATACGCCGCGTGCTGGTGCCGATGGCCGACAGCGTGACCAGCGCGATGCGCCGGTCGAGCCCGGTCACCGTCATCGCCGCCGAGATAAAGAGGGCGGCGGCAACCAGCGCAAGCGCGGTGTTGGAGAACCCTGCCAGCGCCATGCCGAGCGCGCGGGACGTGCCGTATTGCGTGGCCGGGTCGGCCACCGTGGGCGCGAAGCCGATCAGCGCCGCCATCAGCGACGTGATCATGATGGCGCTGGCCTCGTAGGAGACCGCCTCGGTGATCCACACCACGATGGCAAAGGCGAGGATGGCCAGCATGCGATGTCCCGCCACCGGCAGCTCCGGGGGCAGGGGCAGGGCGAGTAAGCCGATCAGTACCAGGATGGCGGCGTAGAGCCCCCATGGCGTGGATTTACCAGGCGCGGCTTGCGGCACGGCGGCAGCTGCACCGATGGCGCTCGGGGCGGCAGCGCGAACGGCTTGGGTTGGAGTGCGCGGGTTTGTCATCGCTTTGCCTTTTCTTGTCTGGTTGATCTTGGTTCGACACGGGAAGGCGGACGTCACGCGCGGGCAAGTGGCTAGCCTGTGACTGGCTGGGTGGCGGCGTCGTTCGGCGGTCTTCCGTGAAGACCTGGCGGATGCGGGGGACCGGCTTGTGGCGCTTGTGGCCGGACTGCCACGTTCGACATGGGGAAATTATTGTGCCGGCCAACGGCGCCTGTCGAGGGTGGATCCGGGGACATATGATGTGGATCAAGGAACCGGTTCGCGCCGGGAAATTTCCATGCGCCACACGGTCAGACTTTCAGAGCATTGCGCTACAAGGGCTTGAGGGCGTTGCGCAGCGAGCGCAACAGCCGGCGGCCCTGCACGCTTGCAAGCCGCGCGAAAGTGATCTGAAAATATTGGAGTGCATGATGAAGGTTTTAGTGAGAGGACTACGTGCCGAAGTCGACGCATCCACGTTGCGTAAAGCCCTGGCCGCCTACGTGCGGGTCAAGGATGTCGAGCTGATCTGCGAGGGCGACTGTGCCCATCCCTGGGCCTGGGTCGACCTGGATCTGGACGATGTGGACCCGATGAGCGTGTGGAAGCTGGTGGCGAAGCTCGATCGCCGTTATATTGCTGGCTGCCATACGCGCTGGCATGTGCCGGCCTATCGCCCGCGCTGAACCGCCGCCACGTGCGGTGCGGCGCGCGCGCCACCGAACGACAAAGACAGGGCAGGGACACGATGCAGGAAAACATGGCCGATGCGCCATCACAAGGTGCCGGCGTGCCCGGCAATGCAGCGCTTGCGCTGGACAACGTGGTCAATCTGCGCGACCTCGGCGGCCTCGCCACGCGCGACGGCTACCGCGTGCGAGCTGGCAAGCTGTTTCGCAGCGGCAACCCGGGCCTGGCCAGCGCGGCGGATATGGAACGGCTGCGCGCATTGCAGCTGGACATGGTGATCGATTTCCGCTCGCCTGGTGAGAAGACCGCGGCGGAGAGCCCATTTGGCGAGGCCTTCCGCTGGGTCGCCACGCCGGTGCTGGAAGGCAGCATGTCGATGGCCGAGCTGATGCCGCGTTTGCGCGACGGCAGCGCGGCGCAGATGGAGGCCTTCATGCTGGAGGTCTATGGCGACTTTCCGCGCAAGTACCAGGCCGCGTTCGGCAGTTTCCTGAAGGCCGCGGAGCAGGGCGGCAACCTGCTGTATCACTGCACCGCGGGCAAGGACCGCACCGGCTTTGCCTCGCTGTTGCTGCTGGCCGGCCTGGGCGTGGAGCGCGACACCATCATGGCCAACTACCTGGAATCGAATCACTGGAACCAGGGCTTCAACCAGAAGATGAGTGCCGGTGCCGCGCAGTTCGGCGTCGATCCCGCGGTGATGTGGCCATTGCTGGCGGTGAAAGCCTCCTACCTGGAAGCCTCGATGCATGCCATCGAGCAGGACTACGGCGGCATCGACGCCTACCTGGGCAACGTGCTGAAGGTGGATGCCGAGCGCTTGCGCCAGGCCTACCTGGTACGCGCATAAGGTGCCAGGGGAGCTACGCGAGCGCCTTTTGCTCCATCATGATCCGCGCGGTGTTCAGCGCGATCATCCCTTCCTCGTCGGTAGGCAGCACCAGCACCGGCACGCGGCTGTGGTCGCGGCTGATGCGCTGGCGGTTCTCGTTGTTGGCGCCTGCGTCCAGGCTGATGCCGAACAGCTCCGCCAGCCGCGCGCAGATCTTCTCGCGCACCGGTGGCGAGTTGGCGCCAATGCCGGCGGTGAACACCAGCGCATCCAGGCCGCCCAGCGTGGTCGCCAGCTTGCCGATTTCCTGCGCCGCGCGGTAGGCGTAGAAATCGATCGCCAGCCGCGCGCGCGGCGCGTCGCTGGCCAGCAGGGCGCGCATGTCGCTGCTGACACCCGACAATCCCTTCAGCCCTGAATCCTGGTACAGCATCGCCTCGATGTCCTTGGTGCTCATGCCTTGCTGCGACAGCCACAGGATGGCGCCGGCATCGATGGCGCCGCAGCGCGTGCCCATCGGCAGGCCGTCGAGCGCCGTCAGGCCCATGGTCGATTCCACGCTGCGCCCCTCGCGCATGGCGCACAGGCTGGCGCCGTTGCCCAGGTGCGCCACGATCACGCGGCCCTGTGCCAGGTCGGGCGCGATCTGCTGCAGGCGGCGCGCGATGTATTCGTAGGACAGGCCGTGAAAGCCGTAGCGGCGGATGCCGCGTTCGAAGTACTCGTAAGGCAGCGCCAGCAGTTGCGCCAGCGGGTCGTGCCCGGCGTGAAAGGCGGTGTCGAAGCAGGCTACCTGCAGCAGCGCCGGCGCGGCGGCGCGCACCGCGCGGATCGCCGTGAGGTTGTGCGGCTGGTGCAGCGGCGCCAGCGGGATCAATGCTTCCAGCTTGGCAATGACGTCGTCATCGATCTTCACGGCAGCGCAGAAGTCCGCGCCGCCATGCACCACGCGATGGCCGATCGCCACCGGCGGCGCATCGCGCAGGCCGATGCTCAGCACCAGCCGGATCAGGCGGAAGGCCGCATCGTGATCCGCCACCTGCGCCACCGGAAAGCGCTCGTCCGCTACCACGCGGCCATCCGCCATGCTGGCGGTGAGGCGCGGCGACACGCCGATGCCTTCGATCTGCCCGTGCGCGCTGAGCACCGCGTTGATGTCGGTATTGGCGTGGGCGGCCTCGGGCACGGTGTACACCGAGACCTTGACGCTCGAGGAGCCGGCATTGACGACGAGGATGGTGGGATGGGTGGCGCTCACGCTGGCAGGCCTCCTTGTGACGATGACGTTGACCGTGACGTTGACTGTGGCTGGGACGGTGGGACGCTCAGATCTCGGTGGGCGTCCGGGCGGTGCGGCGCGCATGCGCCAGAAGCACGGCGATCGCGCAGCTGCCGATGCGCGCGCGCACGCTGTCGGCGCGGCTGGTAAGGATGATGGGCACGCGCGCGCCCAGCACGATGCCGGCGGCTTCGGCGCCGGCCAGGAAGGTGAGCTGCTTGGCCAGCATGTTGCCGGCCTCCAGGTCGGGCACCAGCAGGATGTCGGGGTCGCCGGCGACCTCGGAGACGATGCCCTTTGTCACCGCGGCTTCATGGCTGATCGCGTTGTCGAAGGCGAGCGGGCCATCGAGGATGCCGCCTTCGATCTGGCCGCGCCGGCTCATCATGCATAGCGCGGCCGCGTCGATGGTGGAGGGGATCTTGTCGGTCACGGTTTCCACCGCCGAGAGGATGGCCACCTTTGGGCACGCGATGCCCAGCACGCGCAGCAGGTCGATCGCGTTGCGGCAGATGTCGGCCTTGTCGTTGAGCGTGGGAAAGATATTGACCGCGGCGTCGGTGATGAACAGCGGCTTGTGATAGCTCGGCACGTCCATTGCAAACACATGCGAGAGGCGCCGGCCCGTGCGCAGGCCGGTGGCGGACGCGGTGACTTCGTGCAGCAGCTCGTCGGTGTGCAGGCTGCCTTTCATCAGCAATTCCGCCTCGCCAGCGCGTATCGCCGCGACCGCGCGCGCGGCGGCGGCATGGCTATGCGGCGCGTCGATCAGCACGCTGTCGCCGAGGTCCAGCGCATTGGCGTCGGCCACCTGGCGGATGCGCGCCTCGGGCCCGATCAGCAGCGGCACGATCAGGCCGAGGCTGGCCGCCTGCAGCGCGCCGCCAAGCGCGGAAGCATCGCAGGGATGCGCCACCGCGGTGGGAATGGCGGGCAAATCCTGGCAGCGTGCCAGCAGGACGGAGTACTTGTCGAGCGTCTGGGTCATCGGCGTTCCGGTGCATCGGGGTTGCGGTGCGACCGCGCGGGCATGCTGCGTCGCGCAAAAAGCAAAGGCCAGTATAGGCGATGTTTCCTGCGGCACGATGACATCGGTTGATACCTTGCGCCAGGTCATCCCCGCTGCGGATCCGCCCATGCGGCGGGTTGTCAAGCACGGTGCAGGCTGATAGATTCCGCTGTGCTGCAGGCCAGCACTTCCGTGCGATCGCCTGGAAACGACTGCCTTCCGCGCCACACCGTAGAACGTAGAAGGGGAAGCCGAGTGAACGCACGTGATCCCGTCACCCATGCCGGCAGCGCAGCCGCCGGCGTGCCACCGCTCTTGTCCGATGCGTGGTCCTACACGCATGACGCCTGGCAGCGCGCCATCCTGTTGCTCGACATCCTGCGCGAGCGCGGCAACCAGACCTTCGAGCACGAGCGCGAGGGCATGCCGCCGGTACTGATCTTCGAGCACGAGGTGGTGATCGACGCGCGCACGCTGGCGCAACCCGTCAACTACGCGCTGCTACGCATCCTGCCGCCGCCCGGCATCGTCACCGACGACACCAAGCGGCCCTTCGTGGTGATCGATCCGCGCGCCGGGCATGGCCCCGGCATCGGCGGCTTCAAGATCGACAGCGAGATCGGCATCGCGTTGCGCAGCGGCCATCCCTGCTATTTCGTCACCTTTTTCCCGGTGCCTTGCCCGGGCCAGACCATCGAGTGCGTGGCGCGCGCCGAAGCCGTGTTCCTGCGCACGGTGGCCGAGCGCCATCCGCAAGCGCAAGGCAAGCCGTTCGTGATCGGCAACTGCCAGGGCGGCTGGGCGCTGATGATGCTGGCTGCCGCCGCGCCGGAACTGGTCGGCCCCATCCTGCTGGCCGGTTCGCCGCTGGCCTACTGGTCGGGCGTGCGCGGGCGCAACCCGATGCGCTACAGCGGTGGGCTGCTGGGCGGCTCGTGGCTGTCGTCCTTTACTTCCGATCTCGGCAATGGCCGCTTCGACGGGGCCTGGCTCGTGCAGAATTTCGAGCAGCTCAATCCGTCCAACACGTACTGGAGAAAACTCTACGACGTCTATGCGCGCGTGGATACGGAGCGCGAGCGTTTCCTGGAGTTCGAGCGCTGGTGGGGCGGGCACTTCCTGCTCAACCGCGCCGAGATCGACTGGATCGTGCAGAACCTCTTCGTCGGCAACCATCTCACCGCCGGCGAGGTGCACAGCGCGGATGGCAGCGTCGTGGTGGACCTGCGCAATGTGCGCTCGCCCATCGTGGTCTTTGCCTCCTGGGGCGACAACATCACGCCGCCGCAGCAGGCGCTGAACTGGATTCCCGATCTTTACGCCAGCGTCGACGAGATCGTCGCCAACGACCAGGTCATCGTCTACTGCCTGCATGAAAAGATCGGGCACCTCGGCATCTTCGTGTCGGCTGGGGTGGCCAATCGCGAGCACACCGAGCTGTTCTCCGCGCTCGACCTGATCGACGTGCTGCCGCCCGGGCTGTACGAGGCGCGCATCGAAGATATCGCGCCGGGCACCTCGCACCTGGAACTGATCGAAGGCCGCTACCTGATGCGCTTCGAGCGCAGGACCATCGACGACATCCTCGCGCTGGACGATGGCCGCGACGACGAGCGAGCGTTCGAGGTGGTGCGCCGCGTGGCCGAAGTCAACCAGCGCCTGTACGACACCTTCGCCTCGCCGGTGGTGCAGGCCGCATCCAACGAGCTGGGCGCCTACGCAATGCGGCAGATGCATCCGGCCCGGCTCGAGCGCGCCCTGGCATCGGACGCGAATCCGTGGATGGCGTGGATCGCCGCGCTGGCGCCGTCGGTGCGCGAGGCGCGCCAGCCGGTGGCGCCGGACAATCCCTTCGTCACGCTGGAACGCGCGGTGTCCGACACCATCGTGCGCACGCTCGACGCGTGGCGCGACCAGCGCGATGCCTTCCAGGAGCAGGTCTTCGAGGCGCTGTACCAGTCGCCATGGCTGTCCGCGCTGGTGGGCTTCTCGCCCGGCGCCGAGAAGCGCGGGCCGCCGCCGGTGACCGCTGCGCTGCGGGAGGAACTGGCCGCGCGGCGCCTCCATGAGGCCGAGGCGGGGATCGAGCAGGGCACGCCGCTCGATGCCTTCATGCGCATCCTTTGCTATGTGGCCGACGAGAACGCCAGCATCGAGGAGCGGCCCTTCAACCTGATGCGGCAGATGGCGCGCGAGCACCTGGAGCAGCAGCCTGACATCGCCACGGTCAAGGCCGCAGTCAAGCGGCAGAGCTTTATCGTGGGGCTGGACGCCGAACGCGCCGTGGCCGCGCTGCCGCTGCTGGTGCCGGACAGCGGGCAACGCCACCGCATCATGATGGCGATCCATCGCATCGTGACCGTGGTGGGGCCGCTCGAAGGCGCCCGCCTGGCGCGCTATCGCGAGGTGGCGCACGTGTTGGGCACCGACCATACGGCGCGGCAAACTGCGGAGCCCGCAACGGTGGCGCCCGCGGCGCCTGTCCCCGTGGCAACGTCGCCGCGCGCGGTGCGCAAGGCGGCATCGCCGCAAGCCAAGGCGCGAGCTCGCAAGCCAGGCACGGCCGTGGCCGGCGCGGCCAAGCCCGGCAAGGTGGCCAAGCCTCTCAAGACGGTCAAGCCATCACCGCGGCGCAGCGTCAAGACAGGCACTTGAACCAGGCGAGCAAAAGCCGGCGCCAGCAGGGGCGCGCATTCACTAAGCGAGGGACATCATGGTGCAAGTACCCAATCCCCCATTGCTGGGCGCGCGCGTGCTGGTGGTGGGCGTGGCCAACGCGGAATCCATCGCGTGGGGCTGCGCGCGGGCCTTTCGCGAGCTTGGCGCCGAGCTCGCGATCACCTATCTCAACGACAAGGCCTATCCGCATGTGGCGCCGCTGGCCGAAGCGGTG
>NZ_BAAILO010000658.1:36856-38914 GCF_054589115.1 Cupriavidus sp. 8B
CGCGACGATCCTGATGCCGCTCGACGTGGAGGACGCTGGCCAGGAGCAGGCGCTGTTCGAGCGGATCACCCAGCAATGGGGCCAGCTCGACGTGCTGGTGCACTCGGTGGCCTTCGCGCCCAAGGCCGACCTGCAGGGCGGGCTGCTGAATGCATCGGCGGCCGGCTTCGCGCGGGCCATGGACGTGTCCTGCCACTCCTTCGTGCGGCTGGCGCGGCGCGCGGTGCCGCTGATGCGCGAGGGCGGCAGCCTGTTCGCCATGAGCTACGAGGGCGCCAACCGCGTGGTGCCGAACTACAACCTGATGGGTCCGGTCAAGGCGGCGCTGGAGGCCTCTTGCCGCTACCTGGCGCACGAACTCGGCCCGAGCGGCATCCGCGTGCACGCCATCTCGCCGGGGCCGCTCAAGACCCGCGCGGCGTCCGGGCTCAAGGATTTCGAGCAATTGCTGGCGGATGCCGCGGGCCGCGCCCCGCTGGGCGAGCTGGTCGACATCATGGATGTGGGCTTTGCCACCGCCTACCTTGCCACGCCCTACGCGCGCCGGATCTCCGGCAACGTCGTGTACGTGGACGGCGGCGCGCACATCATGGGCTGACTGCCGCCAAGGGCGCGATGCGCGGCCCACACGGCCCGCGTCGGGCCGCCTACAATGAGCTAGACAACCCAGGCCCGTGCCGCTTGCCGCGTGCGCGCTGCCTCATATCGGGAGCGAGACATGAAGGTACTCATCCGGGGCCTGCACCGCGATGTGACCGAACAGATGCTGCGCGACAAGCTGGCGACCTACGCACCGGTGACGTCCGTGGAACTGGTGCGCGAGGGCGATCCGGACCATCCTTGGGCCTGGGTCAACCTGGATATCGATCCCTTCACCGCCTGGCGCCTGCTGCGCCAGCTCGATCGCCAATACTTTGCCGGCAGCATGATGCGCTGGTATATCCCGGCTCACCAGGGTTGACGCGTTGATATGTTGCCGTGCAGGCAAGTTGAGGCAGGGCGGCTGCCGCGCCGCCAAGCTTTGGCATTAAGATAAGCGGCTTCTGCCACTTTGCTGCGCTGCCACGCGGTAGCGCCATTCCCGCATGCTAGAACTCGAAGGCGCGATCTGGTTTCGCTCAGGCTCCCAGGACTGGGGCGGGGGCGAACGCATTGCCCTGCTGGCCGCGATCGGCGAGCATGGCTCGATCACGGCTGCCGCCAAGGCGGTCGGCCTGAGCTACAAGGCCGCCTGGGATGCCATCGACGCCATGAACAACAGCGCGGGCGAGCCGCTGGTGGTCCGCGCCGCCGGCGGCAAGGGCGGCGGCGGTACCGTGCTCACGGAGCGCGCCGCCAGCCTGATCCGCACTTACCGCGTGCTCGAGCACCAGCACCGGCTCTTTATCGAACACCTCGCCAGCCTCGGCAACTTCAACGAGACGGCGCAGGACGACCTTCACCTGATGCGGCGTTTCATGATCAAGACCAGTGCGCGCAACAAGCTCTTCGGCAAGGTGGCTGCGATCCGTGCCGGCGCCGTCAACGACGAGATCACGCTGTCGCTCGCGGGCGGCCAGCACGTGGTCGCCACCATCACCCACGAAAGCGTGGAGATGCTGGGCCTGGTACCCGGCGCCGAAGCCTTCGCGCTGATCAAGGCTTCCTCGGTCCTGCTGGGGCTGCCCGATCCCGGGCTGCGGCTCTCGGCGCGCAACCAGTTGCCAGGCAAGGTGACCCGCGTGCTGCCGGGCGCCGTCAATGCCGAGGTGGCGCTGGAGCTGGACGGCGGCGGCACCGTGGTGGCCATCGTCACCAACGACAGCGTGAGCGCGCTCGGCCTGGCCGAGGGCAGCCGCGCGCTGGCGATCTTCAAGGCGTCGAGCGTGATCCTGGGCACCATGGGCTGAGTCGCGTCGCGCAATCCTCTGTGCGGCTTGATGTCAAATTCAACTGCTTAACGTCAGGTCAAAAGCTTAAAGTCAACTGCAGTTTCACCTCCCCTGCGGGGAGGCGACCTACTTTCTTGTCTCGCCAAGAAAGTAGGCAAAGAAGGCGACCCGGATGGGGCGAAAGACT
>NZ_BAAILO010000659.1:0-6388 GCF_054589115.1 Cupriavidus sp. 8B
GGTGTCGAGTTCTTCGGTGACCGACAGGTCCTTGATGGCGAGGGTGGTAGTCATGGCAGTTCTCCTTGGGAGCGATTGGGACTTGGGTTCGGTTGGGTTGAGCATCTGTGCTGCGCTCGGGAGGTACAAACGCATGGAGTGTGCCAAGGCGGGCCATGCCATTGCAGATCGCCCGCAAACGCAGGCAGGGCTTGGGAAAAAGTTTTTTTGCGCCGGAAAAGAGGTGCCAGCAGGCCACGTGGGACGGCCTGGATCTGACGGGCGGCGGCCAACACAACAGACACCATGTGTTTGCTCGCTGACGACAAACGCCTGCCCACTCGACCCGCGCGGCCGGTGCGACGAAGACACGGGGCAATTGTGTAGCGCGCGCCGCGTGGCAAGCGCGCAATGAGATCAGCAGTGAAGCGCCCCCGCGGCGCGCGTCATGCGGCGCCGCGAGAAACCAGGCTCGAAATCGAATTAGCGATCGGGGTCACTTCACATAGATCGTGATCTTCTTGGAGTAGATCGGCGGGTTGTGCGGGATGTGCTTGTCGTCGGCCATCAGCAGTTGCAGGGTATGTTTGCCGGGCGGCAGCTCGATCGTGGTCTCCGTCTCGCCGGCGCCGAAGTGCAGATGGTTGCGGTCGTTCGGGATTTCCTTGTCCATGGGCGGCAGGTCGGTATCGATCAGCAGGTGGTGATGGCCGCTGTTTGGAAACTTCACGCCGCGCGGCGCCACGCCCATGCCGCGCAACCCGAACCACACCTTGACCGGCTTGCCCGCCGGCAGGACCTGGTTGTTGTTGGGAAAGCCGATATACAGGTAGGCATGGGCGGGCGCGGGCGTGGTGTCCGCGATTGCGCCGGTCGGCATGCCACCGATCAGAAGCAGGCTGGCGGCGAGCGCAGCAGCCGGAATGAGCTTACGCATGGACTGTCCTCCCGTATCGTGCCGCCGGCCCGGCGGCCCGGGGCCTTATCGAACGGTGATGGTGATCTTCCTGGAGTAGATCGGCGGGTCGTGGGGCTTGTGATCCTTGTCGCCGAGCAGCAACTGCAAGGTGTGCTTGCCCGGCGGCAGCTCGATCCGCGCCTCGGTCTCGCCGGCACCGAAGTGCAGGTGGTTCCGGTCGTTCGGAATCTCCTTGTCCATCGGCGGCAGGTCCGTGTCGATCAACAGGTGGTGGTGGCCGACGTTGGCCATGTCGATGCCCTTGGGAGCGACCCCCATATTGCGCAGGCCCATGCGCACCCAGAATTTGCCACCGTCGATCACGGCGCCGTCAGGCGGCCAGATGATGTAGACCTCGGCATTGGGTGGGGATGTCGTGGACAACGAGATCGAGGGCAACGGAGCCAGCAGCGATGCTGCCAATGTGCCGAGCACGGTTCGCCTGTGCATACGATAGCCCTCCCGAACAACTTGTCTCGAAACGCGGTGCGTTCTTGCTATTGGTGCTTGGCTTTTGGCTTATTCGTTGATTGGCTTCAGGCCTCGGCGCACTGCATTTCGTCATCCAATTTTGTCATTCAGCTTAGAACGGAAAACTGCAAAAAGATACTTGGCGATACCCTGCATCGCGCCGGCGGCGCGCGGGCGTGAGCTTGCTACGCCACCCCGTGTTGCGAAGCACCTCCGGATTCACAATCGCTGTGCTATGGTTGATTGAGCCAGCCCAGTGCCGCCCGCGCTGCATCACGTCGGCGCAAAGGACAAGGCGGGCCGGCCAGGTGATGGCCGGGCATCATCGCACTCGCGTGCCGCGTGACGCGCCGTTGGCACGTGGACCGTCGATGCACTTCGGCGCCGTACGAACAAGGCCTGAATATGTGGCGAAAACTCCTTGTCGTGTGCCTGCTCGGGTTGGCTGCGGCCGTGCGCGCCGAAGCCGGCATCGACACGCCAACCCTCACCGCCGAAGCAGAACACGCGGCCTCCGCCCCCGCGAGCGTTCCGGCCAAGCGCCTTGCCCTGGTCATTGGCAACGCCGCCTATGCGGACGAGCCGCTGCCAAACGCCGCCAATGACGCCCGGGCAATGCGCCGCGCATTGACCGAGCTCGGTTTCGACGTCATGCTCCGCGAGAACCTCGACCGGGAAGGCATGGCACGTGCGCTTGCCGAATTCCGGCAGCGCCTGCAGGCCGGCGGCACAGGCTTGTTCTACTTCGCCGGACACGGCATCGAAGTCGCGGACAGCCCGGTGCTGATTCCGATCGATGCCGGCAGCCGCACACCTGGCCGCCTGCTCACAGCGGGCACCGAGCTTGGCGCCGTGCTGGCCAGCATGTCGACGCCGCGACCGGACATGCTTAACGTGGTGATCCTCGATAGCTGCCTGGACAACCCCTATCGCGGCAGTGCCGTCAAGCCGGCCGCCGCCCCCGCCAACACGCTGATCGCCTATGCTACGGCCCCCGGCGTCGTGGCAGCCGAGGACGCGCAGCATGGCGCGTTCACCGCCGCCCTGCTGCGCACGATGCGCATGCCCGGCCTCGATGCCGAGGCCGCCTTGCGCCGGGCTGGCGAAATCGTGAGCCAGCAAACCGGGCGGCGGCAGCAACCGTGGATGTCATCGTCGTTATCCGCCCCGCTCCGGCTCGCGGCGAACGCCGCGGCCACCAGCGACGATGCAGCCTTCACTCCCGCGCTCAGGCAAGCCGCTCCGCTGATCCTTGCACAGCATCGCGGCATCCTTCCCAAGGACAGTGACGAGCAGTACGAGCTGAGCTTCTGGGACTCCATCAAGAACAGCAATTTCGCGAGCGACTATGAGGCCTACCTGAAAGCCTATCCGAACGGCCGCTTCGCGCCGCTGGCACGCGCCAGGATCGAACGGCTGCGCGCGGCCGGGCCGCAGGCCGGCGCGCCTGCCGAGCGTGCGCGTACGCCAGGCGCCTCATCCGGGCAAGCCACCGCGCAAGGCACCGTCACGCCGCCGGCACGCGCGCAGTCCGGCAAGGTGCAAGCGCCGCCTGCCGCGCCCTCACCAACGGCACCCGCTGCATCCGCTCCACCCGCCCCGGCCGCCTCGGCCGCAAGCGCGCCCTCACCCGCCACGCAACGTGCTGCCGCGGCCGGCGCCGTGACAGTCGACATCAAGCCGGGCGAGGTCAAGGACTGCCCGGCCTGCCCCGTGCTGCACAGCCTGCCGGCGGGCAGCTTCACCATGGGCAGCAACGGTGGCGACCCGACCGAGAAGCCGCCGCATCATGTCACCATCGGCCAGCCCTTTGCCATCGGCAAGTACGAAGTCACGGTGGAACAATGGGGCGCCTGCGCCGACGCCGGCGCGTGCCAGCGCATCGCCACCGTGGCCAACGCGCCCAAGAACGCACCCGTGCGCGATGTAAGCTGGGACGATGCCCAGCAGTACGTCGCCTGGTTGAGCAAGGTCAGCGGCAAGCACTACCGCCTGCCGACCGAAGCCGAGTGGGAGTACGCCGCCCGGGGCGGCACCTCGACGCTCTACTGGTGGGGCGACCAGATGCGCAAGGGCACGGCCAACTGCAAGGACTGCGGCGAACCGTGGAATGCCGACGCGCCCGCCAACGTCGGCTCCTTTGCCGCCAATGGCTATGGCCTCCACGACATGAACGGCAGCGTGTGGGAATGGGTCGCCGACTGCTGGCACATCTCGTACAAGAACGCACCTGCCGACGGACGCGCCTGGGACGAGCCCGGCTGCAGCGTACGCGTGATCCGTGGCGGCTCGTGGCATGAAGGTGCTAGCTACATGCTCTCATCCACCCGCTTCAAGTACAGCGCGAGCGTGCGCCAGTCGCAAAACGGCTTTCGCGTCTTGCGGGACCTGAAGTAGCCGCTGCCAGCGCCGCCTTGCTAGCGCGGTTTGGTGGATATCTGCACCATGTCGGCACCGATGTGGCTTTCTCCGTGCTTCGCCGCCATCGGACCCAGTTGCCGGTCGAGCGCGCGCAGGTAGTCCTGCCTGGACTCCGACTCCGGGCGCAGCGCGTCGAACAGCGGCGCGGGCGTGGTGATCAGCACGATCAACTCCGTGCCGAACGGCTTCGAGATCACCCAGTCGCCCAGGCTGCCCACGGCAGCGGTGTAGCTGGCGGGAGCCTGGTTGGCCTTGGCGCGCTCGCTCGGCACCATATGCACGACCTTGCCATCGGCCATGTAGTAGTCGACGTAGACATAGGTGTCGTACGGTGGCGTGGTGATGTCCACGATCAGTGGCGTGCCCTCGGTCAGTTGCGCGCCAGGCGCCCGGGTGTGGATCGTGGTCAGGGCCGCGCCGGTACGGCGCCCCGACCAGTAGGGCGAGATCAGCTTGACCACGTCGCACTTGTCATCGCCCAGCGGCTGCACGTCCAGGTTCAGCGTCTGCACGCCGGGCACTGCACTCAGCTCATCTTTCAGCCGCTTGATGCCGAAGCGCTCCGCTACATAGCCACCCACCTGTAGTACATGGTCCTGCCCGGTGGCCGACAGCAGCGAGCAAGGCGCGCGCGCCAGCACCGGCTCCACGGCCTGCATGGAGAGCGCGCGCTCGGCCTTGGCTTCCTGGCGCGGTTGCGCCGGCGGCAAGCCCGGCGCAGCGGATGGCGCCGCTGCGTCTTCCGGGGCTGCAGATCCGACCGCGCTTGCAGCGGACTGCGCCGCAGGCTGCTGGCCCTCCAGCGCGCCGCGCGAGCGCCACACGTAGTAACCCAACCCGCCGGCCACCAGCAAGCCGGCCACGGACGCCGCGCCCAGCTTGGCCATCGGCATGCCACCACGGCGCTCGGTGCCCATCTCAGCCAGGAAGCGCGCCACGGTAGGCGTGCGCGTCGCGCGATCGAAGGACAGCGCCGCGCGCAGCGCACGCCACTGCCCGCGGCTGAGCACCTTCGGGCGCTGTGGCTTGAGTGCCGCGCCGCGCGCCTGGTTGGCCGACAACCGCTCGTAGGGGTGCCTGCCAGTCAGCAGTTCGTAGGTCACGCAGGCCAGCGCGTAGATGTCGTCACGCGGATCCGGCTCGCGATGCTCGAACATCTCTGGACTGGCATAGGCGGGGGTCATGCCACCGAGCGTACCCGGATCGAACACAGTCGGGTCCGCGTCGTCCGCCGGTTGCTGGAAGACGCGCGCGATGCCGAAATCGATCACCTTCACTTCGCCGCTATCGGTGAGGAAGACATTGGCGGGCTTGAAGTCGCAGTGGACGAAGCCACGCTCGTGCGCATAGGACAAGGCCCGGCCCATGCCGGTGATGATCGGCAGCGCCTTGGCGTAAGGCATGCCGGCAAAGTCCGGCGCGCGCAAGACGCGATTGAGCGACTTGCCGGACAGGTACTCCATGGTCAGGTACACCACCGAGCCGTCGCGGTCGAAGTCATAGACCGTCACGATATTGCGGTGCGCTAGCGTCTGCGCCTTGCGCGCCTCACGCTGCAACGCGATCAGCGATTTCGGATGACCGCGGAACTGCACATTGAGGACCTTGATGGCGATGTAGGGCTTGCGGTCCGAGGCCTCGAGCTTGCGCAGGTCGAGTGCCTTGTAGACCGTCCCCATGCCGCCCACGCCCAGGCACTCCTCCAGCACGAAGCGGCCATTCAAGGTGTCGCCCACCCCTTTGGTATGCTCCGCCCCGGCAAACGCCTGGTCGGCCGGCGGCGGCGGTGCCGAGGACGGCGCTGACGCCATGCCGGCGCGAGCAGTCTGCACGCGGGTTTCCTCGCCGCCCTCCTCGAACTGGGTTACCCCGCGGCGCTCGATGCGCCTCAGCACTTCTTCATAGACGCCAGGCGGCAGCGGGAAGCGGGTGTTCTCCTCGCTGAGCATGTCCGCCAGCTGCGTCGCGCTGGCCTGGTCCACGGCCAAGGTGCTGTCAATGCGGGCCAACAGCTCGTCGTGCGACAGACCACCGCTTTGGAAGGTACGTATCAGGTCTGGAATGCTAGGCATCGATGCAGCCGCGACGTGATTGCGCGAAGTTGCGCATTGAGCGCCCACTCGCCCTTCTACGGCGAGTACCTGCCCACGATGGATACTAGTGCGCACTCATGCCAATCGCAAACCCCTCGTGCATTGCATCAACACCGGCAAGCCACGCAAGCGGCACGATGGCGCCGCAAGAGCAGCCACCTGTCGCGCATGCGCGAACACACGGTGTTGCTGTGTTGGCCGCCGCCCGTCAGATCCAGGCCGTCCCACGTGGCCTGCTGGCACCTCTTTTCCGGCGCAAAAAAACTTTTTCCCAAGCCCTGCCTGCGTTTGCGGGAGATCTGCAATGGCATGGCTCGCCTTGGCACACTCCATGCGTTTGTACCTCCCGAGCGCAGAAACAATGCTCAAACCAACCGAACCCAAGTCCCAATCGCTCCCAAGGAGAACTGCCATGACTACCACCCTCGCCATCAAGGACCTGTCGGTCACCGAAGAACTCGACACC
>NZ_BAAILO010000660.1:0-207 GCF_054589115.1 Cupriavidus sp. 8B
CAATTCCAGCGGCATATCGCGGGCATCGCAGTACGCGCACTGCCGGCCCCATTTCTCTAGTAGGTATTCGCGGACCTCATAGCCGGCCAGTTCGCCTTGCTGATACTCGACGCCGGAGATCTCGGGGTTCTGCATCGCCTGCATGTCGAAGCGGACGAGTTCGGTGCTGATGGCGGTGATCGGGGCGAGTGCGCGGAAGCGGCGGAC
>NZ_BAAILO010000660.1:217-342 GCF_054589115.1 Cupriavidus sp. 8B
GGCCTTCGTCAGAATGCGTCTGAGGCGCCCCGGGTCCTTGCGCAGGAAATCGGAGAGCGGGCGAGCGGCCTTCTTCCTATTGCAAGGCACGCAAGCCAGTGTCAGATTGGAGACCCGATTCGAGC
>NZ_BAAILO010000660.1:606-906 GCF_054589115.1 Cupriavidus sp. 8B
ACTGCACACGGTGTTGTAGGCTCGGCGCTAGCCAGCCTGCCGGCTTACGGCGGTTGTCGAATCGGGCAGCGCGATACCGCGTCTTCCGCCCGCGTCGCGACCGGCGCATAGCCCTGCGGGCCGTCAGGTTCAGGCTGATCTGCGCGCCGCGGTGTCTCAGTTCCGCTAGCGACAGCACGGCGACACGCCGGCCCGCCTCGCCGTCGCAGGACTCGACCTCACGCACGATGGCCACGCCGGTTCCCTTGCTACCGGGATCGAGTTTAAGACGGACCGGTTGCAGGACGCAGTCCGCTGTCC
>NZ_BAAILO010000661.1:0-34125 GCF_054589115.1 Cupriavidus sp. 8B
ATCTCGATTTCAACAGTCATCTCGGCGGTCAACTCGCTAACGCTCTCGCCGGCGCTTTCCGCACTCCTGTTGCGCGGCCATGATGTCCCGAAGGACCGGTTGTCGCGCGGGATGGACCGCGTTCTGGGCGGCTTCTTCCGCCGCTTTAACCGATTCTTCGCACGCAGCTCCGATCGCTACGCACGTGGCGTCAAGGGAGTGGTCGCCCGCAAGACCACCGCATTCGGTGTTTACGTGCTCATGCTCGGATTGACCTGGGCAATGTTTCAGCTCGTCCCCAAGGGCTTCGTAACCGCTCAGGACAAACAGCATCTTGTGGCCTTCACTCGCCTGCCGGCAGGCGCCACGTTGGACCGCACCGAGGACGTCATCCGGCGCATGTCCGCGATTGCGCTGAAGCATCCCGATGTCGAGGCGGCGGTGGCGTTCCCCGGCCTCTCCATCAATGGGCTGACCAACAGCCCGAACTCGGGGGTGCTATTCGTCACGCTAAAACCTTTTAGCGAGCGCAGCCGCGATGACCAGACCAGCTTCGCGATCGGACGAGAACTAACCCGGCGCTATGGCGAGGTCCGCGATGCGCTCATCGGCGTAGTGCCCCCTCCCCCGGTGAGACTCGGTACGATCGGGGGCTTCAAGATGATGATCGAGGACCGAGCCGCGCTCGGTTACGAGGCTCTGTTCAACGCCACGGCGGCGTTCACTGCTGCGGCGCGGACCCGGCCCGAGCTCGCAGGCCTCTTCAGTAACTACCAGGTCAATGTCCCTCAACTCGACGTTAGCCTTGATCGTGTCAAGGCGAAGCAGGTCGGTGTAGCGGTTACCGACGTCTTCGATACTCTGCAGACTTATCTCGGCTCAGCCTACGTGAATGACTTCAACCAATTTGGTCGAACGTATAAGGTAAGGGTCCAAGCTGATGCCAGCTACCGCACTCGCGCCGAGGATATTCAGCAACTCAAGACACGCAGTCTCTCCGGCGAGATGGTGCCGCTATCTTCCCTTGTTCGTGTGCAACAAGGATTCGGTCCGGATAGCGTAGTCCGGTATAACGGCTTCACCGCTGCAGATATGAATGGTGGTGCGGCGCCGGGCTACTCGTCCGGGCAGGCGCGCGACGCCGCCGAACAGGTCGCATTGGAAACATTGCCCAAGGGCATGAAGTTTGAATGGACCGAACTGACCTATCAGGACATTCTGGCCGGCAACACCGGGCTTTGGATATTTCCGCTATGTGTCCTTCTGGTCTTCCTGGTCCTCGCGGCACAATATGAAAGCCTGACGTTGCCCTTGGCGGTCATCCTGATCGTGCCGACGAGCCTCCTGGCCGCGATGACGGGCGTGTGGCTCACGAAAGGCGACAACAACATCTTCACCCAGATTGGCTGCATCGTGTTGGTTGGGCTGTCGGCGAAGAACGCAATCCTGATCGTCGAGTTTGCCTGGGAACTGGAGCGTGAGGGTCGCACCATCGTGGAGGCGGCAATCGAAGCCAGCCGACTGCGGCTGCGCCCGATACTAATGACGTCCTTCGCATTCGTGATGGGCGTTCTGCCACTGGTCACCTCGCACGGCGCAGGCGCAGAGATGCGCCGGGCGATGGGCGTAGCGGTGTTCGCTGGAATGATTGGAGTGACCGTCTTCGGATTGATACTGACGCCTGTCTTCTACGTGATCTTCCGGAAGCTGGCGACGCTCAGCTCCCGAGGTACGCAAGCCCAGCATCTTGCCTCCGGGCAAACCGGACCTGCGGGCACGCCATGATCCTTCTGCCAAGCTCGTCGTCGAAAGCACTCCTTGGCGCCGCCTCCAGCGGGCCTACGCCCATGATCCATAATGAGAAGGCGATGCCAGAGCGGGCTAACGACTCCGTGCCGAATCACACATGCGGAGGCGGGTCTGACAGAAACTTCACGACCTGCCCCAACTCCCACCGTCCGTGGGCCTGCTCGTTACTCTGCCGCTGGTCGGCTACGGCATCGTCCTGTTAATGAACGATCGCCAACCTCGGCTTGGATGAGCGCTCGTCGACCCCCACTGGGACTTTCGGTAGGCAAAGGCCGGACTGGTCGCTCATCGGCGGAGCCCACTTGGCCCATGCCGTCGCTCCGATTTGATCGTTCCCTACGATTGAGGAAATCTCAACCGTGTGTCAAACTCGGGCGCATGGATCCACTTCCCCCTCTCAACGCGCTGCGCGCTTTCGAAGCGGCGGCCAGGCACCTCAGCATCACGGTTGCGGCGGACGAGCTGCACGTCACGCCAGGTGCGGTCAGCCGGCAGATCCGCTCGCTCGAGGAAGGGCTGGGCGTTCAGCTGCTGCATCGCGGACACCGGCAGATTTCGCTCACGCGTGCTGGCGATGATTACTACCGGGCTGTGACCCGCTCAATGGACGGGCTCCGCGAGGCCACACTTCGCCTCACCAGGCGCGCCAAACGCAAGCAACTCAAGGTCCGCGCCTACACCACGTTCGCCATGCGCTGGCTGATTCCTCGGCTCTCCAGTTTCCATGCGGCGAATCCCGGGATCGAGGTCCTGCTCACCGCGTCGCTCGACCCGGTCGACTTTCGCAAGGAGGATATCGACGGGGCGATCCGGCTCGGCGATGGCAAGTGGAGCGGTGTGAACGCTCATCGCCTGGTGTCCAATGTGCTGGTCCCTGTCTGCAGTCCCGGCCTGATGTTGGCGCGCAACAAGGTGAAGAAGCCATCGGACCTGCGGCACCAGACCCTGCTGCATTCGATCGCGCGGCCCGACGACTGGCGCTACTGGCTTGAGGCGGCTGGTGTCGACGCCCAGGTCGATTCGCGCAGCGGGATGACCTACCAGAGCTCCGCCATGGCCTACGCCGCGGCAGCCGAGGGCCAGGGCTTCGCCATTGCACAGCACTTTCTGGTCGCTGCCGATCTGCAATCGGGCGTGCTGGTGGCGCCGTTCCGACAAACGGTCGACATGGGTGACTTCACGTACTACCTGCTCACGCCAGCGGACCGCAAGGAGAGCGCCAGCATGGCGACCTTCCGCAAGTGGATACTAGAACAGTTTCCGGCCTCGGAGCCCACATGACATAGCCTTGGCCAACACACTGCCTACAGACCCAGGAAGCGGGCAAACTCGCCTACCGGCTCGCGCTCGGTAGTCAAGCGATTGGCGGGTTCACCGGGATCGGGATGCCCGAGCGACATCCCGCACACGACCACTTCGCTTTCCGGGATATCCAGCCGCGCGCGGATCAGCCTGTGATAGCGGGCGAATGCCTGTTGCGGACAGGTCGCCAGGCCGTGACCGATTGAAGCCATCATGACGCCATACAGGAACATGCCAAGGTCAAGCCACGCGGCTTGCCCCTGGTCCCGTTCGATGGTGAAGAACAGGCCTACCGGCGCGCCGAAGAAATCGTAGTTGCGTGCATACTGGCGCGCCATGCCTGTAGCATCGCCCTTGCCGATGCCGAGCAGGCCATACAGCGCCTTGCCCACCTTCCTGCGCCGTGCCAGGTACGGATCTCGCCACAGCGGGGGGTAGTAGACATACTCCTCTCGGTGATCATTACCGCCGGCGCGGTGCAAGGCGACGAGTTCAGCGCTAAGCCGGTTGCGCACATCGCCGCCGCAGGCGTACACCCGCCAGGGCTGCGTATTTGACGCGCTGGGGCTTCGTGCCGCATCGGCCAGGATGGCTTCGACGGTCTGCCTGGAAACCGACGTCCCAAGGAAGCCCCGCACGCTCCGCCTCGCGTGAAGGGCAGCAATCACGTCGGGGGAGTTCATGGCGCGACCGGCTGGAGCCGATGACCCGCGGGCGATGGGATCGCATCGCCGCAGTGGATGGCGCCCAGGTCGAGCAGGGCCGCGATGTCGTGACCGGTGTACCCCATGCCGAGCAGCACCTCGCGCGTGTCCTGCCCACAGGACGGCGCAGGCCGCGAGGGCTGCGAGTTTTCTTCCGCGCTATTGATTGGGAAGCCCGGCATAGGTATGGCCCCCAGCATCGCGTGATGGACCTGGCTGATCATGCGATTGGCGGCGACCTGCGGGTGCTGCATCACATCTTCATAGGTCGCAACACGCGCGCACAGGATGTCGGCATCCTTGAGTATCGGCAGCCACTCATCGGTCGAGCGCGTCTTGAAGGCGCCCGTCAATGCCTCGACCATCTGGGGCCGGTTGGCCACGCGCAGCGGAGATGTGGTGAAGCGGGGGTCATCGGCGAGGCGCGGCAGGCCGAGCCTTTCACAAAGCCGTTGCCAGCGATCCGGCGTATAGGCGGCCACCATGATCCAGCCGTCGGCTGTCTCGAAGGCCTGGTTTGGCGCGGAGTAAGGTGCCGCGCTCCCTGCTCGCACAGGCAGTTCCCCGTCCGCGAAGTAGCTGGTGATCGACGATTGCTGCAACGCCAGTGCGGAGTTCAACAGGTTGACGTCGAGATGCCCGCCCTGCCCGTCGCGCGCCCGCTGCGCCAGCTTGGCCAGGACGCCGACGCAAGCCACATGACCCGTCATGACATCGACCACGGGTGCCTGGACCTTGCAAGGTTCGCCACCCGGCACCCCGATCAGGCTCATCAGCCCCGAGTCGGCTTGCACGATGCCGTCGACGCCGGCGCGGTCGGCATAGGGACCGGTTTGGCCGTAGGCGGATATGGAGCAGTAGATTAGCGACGGATGGTCCGCTGCAAGCTGCGCGTAGCCAAGGCCAAGCCGCTCCATCACACCCGGGCGCATGCTTTGCACCACGATATCGGCCTCTGACAGCAGACGCCTGGCGACCGCGACGCCTTCCGGCGCCTTGAGATTTAGTGACAAGCCGAGCTTATTACGGTTGAAGCCGTGAAACAGCGCACTGTCCTCGCCGATCCATGCGGGCCCCAACCCTCGCCCCAGTTCCCCCGTGGGGGATTCCACTTTGAGGACGCGCGCACCCATGTCGGCCAAGAGCATGGTGCACGTCGGCCCCGCGCCAATCTGCGTGAAGTCGACAACAGTCAACCCATCCAAAGCATTGCGCAACATATCTATGCCTCCGAAGTTGGCAGGGATCGTTTGAACGTGCCCTGCGCCGTTGCCACCACCACGCCGGACTCGGTCAAAAGCGTCCCCGAGGAGAAATACACGCTCCGTCCCGCCTTCGTGACCGATGCGATCGCGCGAAGGCGGCCTGCGTTGACTTTGCTGATGTAGCTGATGGCGAGCATCAGGGTCACCGCGTTGCCAGGTCGGCCATCCGCCACGGCCTGGAGGCCGGCGTAGCCGCAGGCCGCATCGAGCAGCGTCGCGGTCACGCCGCCTTGCAGGCTGCCTTGCCGATTCAAATGCCTGGCTTCGACATCGAGTTCGAAAGTGCACCGACCGGCTTCAAGGGCGCCCAGACGGATGCCGAGGTATGCCAGCAGCGGGTTGTCCGCCTCGGCAAGGACAACGGCGGGCGTGCTGTTCATAGCGACACCTTGATGCCGTTATCCTTGATAATCCGTTCCCAGCGTGCCAGCTCCTTGCCGATAAATGCCTTGAGTTCGTCCGGCGTCGACCCCTTGGCTTCGAACCCTTGCTTGGCGAGTTGTTCAACCACGTCCGGGGACTTCAACGCCGCCACCAGGGCAGCATTCAACTTGTCGACGATCGCCCGCGGCGTCTTCGCCGGCGCTAGCAGGCTGTACCACAGGTCTGCTTCATAGCCCGTCAGGCCGGCTTCCACGAATGTCGGCAGATTGGGCATCAGCGCCGAGCGCTTTTTCCCGGCAATTCCCAGCGCCCGCAGCTTTCCGGCCTGGACGTACTGGTTCGCGGACGCAAAGGTGGCGAATGCGATCTGAACCTGTCCGCCCATCAGGTCGGTGATCGAAGGGCCCGTGCCGCGATAGGGCACATGGAGCAATTCGGTCTTGTTCAGCTTGGCAAACACCTCGCCCGCCAGATGTTGTGGCGTTCCGGTACCAGGGCTGCTGTAGCTCAGTTTTCCCGGATTCGCCCGGCTGTATTGGATGAACTCCTTTAGCGTCTTGAAGGGCTGATCATTGTTCGCCACCAGCATGATGGGCACCGATGCAACGAGGCCGACAGGTTCGAAGTCGCGCTCGATCCGGAACGGGACCTTCATGCCCAGGAAGGGATTCATGGTCACCTGGCTCGATGCGATGACAAGCGTGTAGCCGTCCGCGGGCGCGTGGGCGACAAAGTCGGCGCCCAGGTTGCCGCCCGCCCCGGGCTTGTTCTCGACGACGATTGTCTGTCCCAGGCGCTGACTCATTCCTGGCGCGATCAATCGCGCCAAGATGTCGTTGCCGCCGCCTGGCGCAAACGGGACGACCAGTGTGATCGGCTTCTGCGTGGGAAACGGCGGTTGCGCGCCGGCCGGTGCCGCAACGCCAAGGGCCATCGCCGCAAAAGCGCCGGCGAGGCCCGCTCGCGCGGCTCGGAATGTGAGTGCCATGAATGTCTCCATTTGATTCGCGTTTTGATACGTTGCTTTCAGCGGCCTGAGTAGTGCGGCGACCGCTTTTCAGCAAAGGCCTTGCGGCCCTCCAGCCGGTCTTCCGTGTCGCGCAGGACGCCCCAATAGAGTTCAGTCAGTTGCTGGGCATCCGCTTCGCCGAGATGGCTGGTTTGACGCGAGAGCTTCTTGATGGCCTGCACGGCCAGTGGCGCATTGGCTGCCACTTTTGCAGCGATCGACAGCGCGCGGTCGAGCAAGGCACTGCCATCGACCGCTTCCGTGACGAGGCCGATGCGCTGGGCGTCGCTGGCATTAATCCGCTCTCCGGTGAGTACCATCTGCATGGCGTAGGCCGACGGCACCGCCTTGAGCAGGCGATGCAAGCCCGACACTGCGGGAATCGATCCGACCGTCGCCTCTGGCAAGCCGAAGGTGGCGTTGCTGGATGCCAAGCGCAGATCGCACTGCAACGCGATTTCGAGGCCCGCACCCAGGCAATGACCGTTGACCGCTGCGATCAGGGGCTTCCAGATGCAAAGATCCATAAGATCCATCAGCCGGGTGTAGAGGCCCAGATCGGCTGCACGCTCCGGCACATGAAAAAGCGCTTCAGGATAGGTGGCCGGCGAGGTCTGCGTGCCCTTCAGGTCGGCACCGGCGCAAAACGCGCGCGACCCGGCGCCCGTGAGAATCGCCGCACGCAGGTCGTCGCGATCGCGGACTTCGGTGAGGTGGGCGCGCAGCTCGCGCAGGGAGGCGACGTCCAGGGCGTTCAGCGCCTGCGGCCGGTCGATGGTGATGACGGCGACAGGTCCGTCGATGTCAAGATGCACAGTCATGGCATTCCCCCTCACACGCTAGGGGACGACAGGCTGCGTCCCCCGCATACGTACAGCGTCTGGCCGGTGACATACGAGGACAGCGGATCGAGAAAGAACGCCACGGCATTGGCGATGTCTTCCGCTGTGCCGATGCGCTGCACCGGGACGGACTTCTGCAGCCTGGCCTGCACATCGGGCGCGAAGTTGCGGAACAGCGGCGTGTCGACGATACCGGGCGCAACCGTATTGACCGTGACGCCCGTGGCGGCGAACTCGATGGCCAGCGAACGCGTGAGGCTGACCACCCCACCCTTGGCCGCCGAGTAGTTGGCCTGCCCGAAGCCACCGAGCCAGGCCCGCGACGAGATATTCACTACCCGCCCGTAGCCGCGCTCGATCATGCCCGGGAGCGCCGCACGGCAGCACAGGAACTGGGAGCGCAGGTTGGTGTCGATGACCAGGTCCCAATCCTCGTCGCTCATCTTGAGGAAGCGCATGTCCCGCACGGCGCCGGCATTGTTCACCAGGTAGTCGATGCGGCCGGCGCGCGACACGATGTTGCCGAATGCCGCGTTGACGGCGGCCGAGTCGGTCAAGTCGGCCGTGGCCCCGATGGCATTGCAGCCCTCGCTTGCGAGTCCAGCAACGGCCTCGTCGAGTGCGGCGCCATCGCGGTCAAGCAGTGCCACCGTGAGTCCCTGGCGGGCCAGTTGCGTGGCAATGCCAAGCCCGATGCCGCGCGCCGCGCCCGTGACCACGGCAACATGACTGGGATCGAATCTCTGCGCGTTCATATCAAACTCCCAATAGATGAACGGACGAGGCGGCGTGGTCGACCCCTGCAATGCCGCCACCGGTGCATTGGGTCAGGCCGACGTTGGCACCGGCGACCTGCCGCGCCCCTGCCCGCCCTTGCAGATGCCACATGACTTCCACCATCTGGGCCACCCCCGTTGCGCCGAGCGGATGCCCCTTGGCCAGCAGCCCGCCACTCGGGTTGACCGGGACGCGGCCGCCCAGCTGGGTCGCGCCGGATTTCATCAGCGCCACGGCATCGCCTCGCGGTGCCAGGCCCAGGGCCTCGTAGTAGAGCAGTTCGGCAATCGTGAAGGCGTCGTGCAACTCGACCACGTCCACGTCCTGCGGCCCCAGCCCCGCCTGCTCATAGGCCTGCCGGGCGGCACGGGCCGTGATCTCCGCATCGAGGATGTCGTCTCCGGCCTCCTCCCGGATGCCGGACACGACACTCGATGCCAACACCTTCACGGGCCGCGCCTGCGACGGGCGACGCGTGCTGACCACGACAGCCGCCGCGCCATCGACCTGCGACGGACAGCATTGCAGCAGCGTCAGCGGGTCGGCGATCATGCGCGATGCCAGTACCTCCTCCACCGTGGTCGGCGTGCGCTGCTGGGCGAATTCGTTGAGCGAGCCGTTATGGCGGTTCTTCACGGCCACCGCGGCGAGGTCGGCCGGGCTGGCATCGCGTTCGTGCAGGAAGCGTGTGCCACGCATGGCGTACACCGCCGGCAGCACCATGCCGGCCTTGGCGTAAAGCTCCGTCATGTGGTCGTTGCGTTGCATGGGGATGGTGCCGCCGCCAAGCGCCGTCAGCTGCTCGATACCGAAGACCAGCACGGTGTCGTACTGCTGCGCCAGCAAGGCATGCCGCGCCAGGTGCACGCCGGTGGCGCCGCTGGCGCAGGCGTTTTCGACGTTGTAGACCGGGATGCCCTTGAACCCCAGGTCGCGGACGATCAGCTGGCCCAGTATCATGCCGCCAAGCACGTTCGCGCAGTAGACGGCCTGGATGTCGCCAGGGGATAAGCCTGCATCATCCAATGCCTGCATAATGGCTCGTTGCGCCAGTTCCGGAGCGAGTACACCCGGATGACGGCCGAAAGCGGTCATCGCGCCTCCGGTGATGTAGATATCCTGCATATTCTTTACCTCAGTCTGGTCAGGCTGTGACGGCTACGAAGACGTAGCCGAAATCCGCATCCGGCTGCGGCGCATAGAGATCCCCGATCGCGGGCCGCTCCTTGCCCTGCAGCCGCCCGAAGATGCGAACCGGCCCGGGAAAGTCCACGTAGCCCAGCGCGTACGGCGACTGGCCGCTCTTGGGGCTAGGGTGAATCACAGTGAAGCTGTAAACCGCGCCCATCCCTGCCACCGGAACGGTCTGATGGCGCGGGGCCAACGGCGAGGCATCGGATACGGCGGGGAAAACCCATTCATCGGTTTCGCGGTCACGGGAAGCGAGCAGCGCGGGCGGGGTCCCCGGACTCCATAGTGGGTAGGGTTGAGCGGACACGGGAGTCTCCTTTGTCGTGATGGATGGGAACGGCCGTTGAAGAAGCTTGTGCCCGAATGGTGGCCGCCCGACTCGTTTTCTACAAACGAGATTTTCGGCGCTGACACTTGAGAAATTCTCAAGCGAAATGCCAGGTCCTCGAATAAGCGTCCGCGAGCTGGCGATCAAGGGCGACCAGATATTGGGCGCCGGACGGGTGGCTGCCCCAGAATGCCCTCTGGCTGGCGTGAAGGAGAGTGTGCAAATGTTGGGGAGGCTCTCAGGGAGGGCCGCTCGAGCATCTGGGCGCCGCGCCGGCTCCGCGTGGGCTACGCCGATCGGTATCGCAACGGTTGGAGCAAACCAGCGGTTGATCATCGAAGCCAGGTTGGCCGGCGAGGTCAGCCACATTCGCCATGACGTTGACGGAGTTTTGGCCGTGATTGAGTGCCGCGACTGTAGCTTTGCGGACCTAGGCCTGACTCTCGTGGAAGGGCGGTCGCTGTTGGCCAAGGTGCAGGCCGAGCTGGTTTCGAAGCAAGTGGAGGGGTGGCTCTCGGGCCAGACCCATTGTCGGTGCTGCGGCGCGGCATTGAGCCACAAGGACAGTCGCTCGACGGTGGTGCGCACTGTGTACGGCAAGGTGACGGCGAACAGTCCGCGGCTGGCGTGGGGCCTGGCCCGCCAACCTGGAACTGCCAGGACAAGCCGAGGTAGCAAGTACGCAATTCTATTCAGCTCCAGCCAGACGATATTGTCGGAGCGATTCTGTTTCTCGCATCGGATGGCGCGGCGCTTGTTTCGGGACAAGTCTTGGGCGTGAACGGTGGCAAGACCGCATTCTGATGGCGTCAGGAAGTTCCACCATGCATACCCTCGTATCCACGTTCGATCGCTGGACGAGACCGCCTCCGAGATCTTGCTGGCTGTGGCGCGCTCGGAGGCGGACTTTGGCGTCAGTTACCTGGGAACGCAGGAGCCGGATCTGGAGTTCGAGCCCCTGCTCCAGGAGCGCTTCGTCCTGGCGTGCCGACCGGAGCATCCTCTGGCGCAGAGGCGTCAGGTCACCTGGACAGAGTTGGCCGAGTACGAATGCGTGGCGCTCGCGCCGGGCAGCGGCAATCGAATGCTGATCGATCAAGGTTTGTCGGCCGTCGCAGTGCGTCCGGCTTGGACCTGCGAAGTGCGCCATGTACCCGCGCTGGCGAGCCTGATCGAAGCGGGCATCGGCGTAGGCGCCGTGCCTGCCCACGCGGTGCCGTGCGGCCTGGTCAGCGTCCCACTGGTCGAGCCAGAGATTGCCCGTACCATGAGGCGCTTTGAGGGATTGAACTCCGCGGCCGCCGCTGCGGCTGCGCACACCCCGCAGACATGACAGGATGCCTGACTAAATGGTCGGAGGTGGGAAAGCGGTAAGCTTGAGTGGTCAGAGGACAATACCGTGCACGGCCGTCGGCGCGGGGATATCGCACTTCTCGCCAAGCATGTCCATGAGTTCGTGTTCGATCTTCCGGCAGATCTGTGCCATGGGCACATCATTGGCGTTTCCTTCGAACGGGTTCTCCGTGCTTTCGCCCACTTGCTCCAGCGCGAGGTACATCCAGGAGATCATCGTGCTAAATGGAATGACCAGCCAGATCATGTTGCCATGCATGACGCCTGAAACGCTGGCATTGAGCTTTTCGAACTCCGTAAGAATGCCAAAAGGCAGTAGCAGACAAAAAGTACGGACAAAGAGCTTGTTGATGACCGCATATTGCCTGGGATACGGATAGTCCTTGATACGCTCCGCCCGTCCTTGCTGCGCGAAGAAGCCTCTGATCGATCCTACCAACTCCAGATAGAAGGCATTGCCGATCTCGCCAGCGTCAAGGAGCCGCTTGATCGTCGCTGACTGCGTTCCCAGCAACCGGCTTGTCTTGCTCTCGGCGTGCGCAAGCGAGTCGAGTTCGGCCTGTGGAAGATACCGCGCAAGCGCCTCGTCCAATGGAGTCTCCCACTCTGGAACACGGTAGTACTTCCGGTACTCCACGTTGGAAGCCTTGCCCGCGCTTTCCCAGATCCTTGGGGTTCTCAGTTGATAGCGGAGCGCCGTCAGCCACGCGCAATGCCGGAGAACCAGATCCCGCCCGGCCGCCTGCCCTGCCAGAAAGTCCCGGCTCATCACACCCAGGCACCGGCTGCCGTTCAGGATCTCAGTCCAGATCTGCTGTGCCTCCAAGGCCCTGCTGTAGGTCTGCACGTTCCGGAAACCCACGATGAATGACGTGGCGGTGCCCAGCAGCACCACAACCGAAACCGGGACTGACAGCCATTTCAGCCCGAAGAACTGATAAAGGACTACGGGCAGCGAACCGCACGCTAGCGAGGCATAAAGTTGCCGTCTCGACCAGAACGTGAACTCGGATATTGTGTACGATTTTCCCAGGTGCATGGTGCGCATCTCGCGGCGGTGCGGCAGGTCGCAGGTCCGAGGTCCGAGGTCCGAGGTCCGAGGTCCGAACTGCCGGCAGGCCATACGGCCAACCGCCCTCACCACTGACCAGATCGCTGCCCAGGACCTGATTTTGTCATGGTGATATTGCCAAGAAACCGGCGTAGTATCAATTTCCGTCCCACAACCCTTCACGCCACCCTGGAAAACAGCGGCACGGCAAGAGCATGCGGTAGCGCCGCTCTTGCCGGTCGGATGGTGCGCACCGGCATTGCCGGCGCCTGCATGGACGGCGGCTACTTCACCGGCGTCAGGATCGGCGCGCCCTTTTTCTTGAGCAGGAACACGACGAACTTTGCTGGCTGTGTATTGCTGGCGTTGCGTCCGACGGTGTGGATATCGTTGGGACGTTCGTGGAAGGTTTCGCCCGCCTTGAGCGTCACCTCCTTGCCGCCCCTGACGCCCATGACGATGCTGCCCTCGAGCACATAGACGAAGGCGTGTGCGTCATGGCGATGCACGGGATCGACGGCGCCCGGCGGATACTCCACCATGATCATCGTGGCCTCCTTCCCCGGGTATTCGGGCAACGCTTCCGTGAGCAAGGGCGCGACACTTGCCTCCGGCGCGGCGGCGGCCGGCTGTGCGACCGTCAGGCACGGCAATACAAGTGCAAGTGCTGCCGCAGCGGAAGTGACCGTCTTCATGGCATCACTCCAGGTTGGCCTTGTCGAGCCCGAATGCCTTGTCGGACGAACCGGGCACCATGCGGAACGCCACATTCAGGCGGTTCCAGGTATTGATCGCCCCCACCAGGAAAGTGAGGTCCGACAGTTCCTTCTCGCTGTACTGGGTGCGCACGCGCTCATAGATGTCGTCGGGCACGCCGTCGGCGGGAAGCCTGGTCAGCACCTCGGTCCATGCCAGCGCGGCGCGTTCGCGCGGCGAGAACAGCGTCGACTCGCGCCAGATCGCCACGTGATGCAGGCGCAGTTCGCGCTCGCCGTGGATCTTTGCCATCTTGATATGCATGTCGACGCAGAACGCGCAGCCATTGAGCTGCGATGCGCGAATCTCGACGAGCTCGCGAATGGGCTGTTCGATCGTGGTGTTCTGGAACAGCGCGCTGAACTCCATGAGCTTCTTGGACAGTTCCGGGGATTGCTGGAAGTAATTCGTACGTTGGGTCATGTTTGCTCCTGGTGATCTGCTCAATGTGGTACTGACGAAACCGGTGCTGCTTACGTGGGCATGCGCCCTGCGGACTATCGTTGCTGCGATTGACGCATCCATTCCTCTAAGCCGATGCGCCCGAGGCGCGCCTCGCCCAACGGCACCAGCGAATGTTCCTCGACCCGGCCGCCGAAGTATCGGGCCTCGGGGTCGCGCACGACTTCACGCGGGTCGCCAACCGCCTTCAGATAACGGGCGACGATTTCGTTGAACGGGGCGCGTTCCGGGCCGGCGATCTCGACGATGCCATTTCGCGGTGGCGCGAGCGCTACATCGGCAACGATGGCAGCAACGTCGTCCGACGCAATGGGCTGGAACAGACCGGGCGAAACGCTGACGATGTTTCCTTTCGCACTGGAATCGGCGATGCCGCCGAGGAATTCCATGAACTGGGTTGAGCGGATGATGGTGTAGGGGATGCCGGAGCCCTCGATCAGCTTCTCTTGCGCGACCTTGGCGCGGAAATAGCCATTGTCGGGCGTCCGGTCGGTGCCGACGATGGAAAGCGCGACATGGTGCCGGACGCCCGCTGCGGCCTCCGCCGCGTGAAGGTTGCGGCCTGAGGTCTCGAAGAACTCCAGCACTGCCTTGTCTTCAAACGACGGGGAATTGGCGAGGTCGATCACCACCTGGGCGCCGGTCACGGCCTCCTTGAGGCCCTCGCCAGTGATGCTGTTGACACCGCTCTTTGGCGAGGCGGCGACGACCTCGTGGCCGGCCAGGCGCAGAATGGGAACGGTCTTCGAGCCGATCAGGCCGGTCCCGCCAATGATGACAATCTTCATGATGCTTCTCCGTGCTGAGGAAGGTGGAACGATCCACGAAGCCATGTTAGGTAACGCCAAGTCCCCGCGCCAGATCGACGCGAAGCGCACGGTGTTTCCTGTTTTGCATCAATGCCGATGCGGGCCACCTGCCTGCTTGTCCTCAATCGAAAAATGTGAGCTTGCGACAGCCTGCGTTACACCAGCGCGCCGCTGCGCAGCGATTGCATGGCCTGGGCTTCGATGACGGATTGGGGCACTTCCGCAAATGCCAGGCAGGTGGCATGCGTGAACCTGACGTCCTTGAGTCCGATGATGCCCAGCACGGCGGTCAGATACGGCCGAAAGAAATCGGGCTGGACGGGCGGATCGCGGAACATGGCGCCGCCCGATGTCACCGCCACGAACGTCGGGCGATCTCGCAGCAATCCAACTTTTCCTTCGGGCGTGGCGATGAATGTCACGTCGCGTCGAACCACGAGATCGATCCAGTTCTTGAGCACAGCCGGGACCGTGAAGTTGTGCACCGGGGTGGAAATCCAGAGCAGATCGGCCTGTTCCAGCTCCCGAATCAACGCATCCGACCCGGCGAGCGCTGCGCCATGGCGTTCCTTTGCCTCGGCGGCGGGCAGGAGCAGCGACTCCGCGTACTCTGCGGTGATGGCCGGCAGCGGCTCGGTACCAAGGTTGCGCCGCATGACATGAATCCCCCGCCCGAAATGCGCGGACAATGCAGGCAGCAGTTGCCCAGTCAGGTGCCGGCTCGTGGAATAGTCACGGCGCGGGCTGCAATCGAGCAGCAGCAGGTTGAGGGGCTTCATTGCAGTTCCATGCAGAAGTGGAGGCCCTTGGCGAGCAGGCCGGAACGGAAATAGAAGCGCTGGGCCAGCGCATTCGCGAGTGCGGTATCCAAGACAAGTCGCTGGCAGCCTTCTGTGCGTCCAAGCTCGCAAAGCGCTTGCAGCAGACGCTCGCCGTGACCCTGTCCCCGGCGTTCGGCATCGGTGATCAGGTCGTCGACGTACAGAAAGCGCCCGTGGATCAGGTTGTCAAGACGCCGATATCCGGCCAGCGCAACAGCTTTGCCGTCGTCCCAGAGCGCGAGCAGCCGGTACCCTTGTCCGCTTTGCAGCGTGACGGTGTCGAGAAAGTCTTCCGGCATTTGCAGCTGGGGGCGCAGTTGCCGCATGACAGGGAAGCAGGCACGGATCTCGGCCTCCGTTTGCGCATGTCTGAGAGTCAGGTTCTTGGTCATGGTGCCGATGCGTGCTGGTTTGTGCAGGCTTCACTGTAGTTGAGCGATGACACAGTCAACAGGCACATGTTTATCGCTTTCAACTAGGCCATCGACATAGGACGGTATGACCTAAGAGTGGCTTGTCACGCGATCGACCAGGCGGCGAATGATGGGCGTGGCCGACACGACAACCGGCAGCATGGTCTGCGTGGCAGGTCCAGCGTAGTGCCGGACTTCGGCAGAGCCGGATCAACGGGATCTGCATAGGGGCCGTGGTGATTGCACAAGGAAGTACCTCTTATGGTGAGCCAGTCTGCCGGCGCCTTCGTGGGGCCCGGCAGATGCGGCGTCGTTTCAACTACGGATGAATGCCAACAGGTCGGCGTTGAATCTGTCTTTGTGGGTGTCGGTGAGCCCATGCGGCGCACCGGGGTAGACGACCAGCTTCGCGTTCCTGACGAGCTTTGCCGATGCGCGTCCAGCGGCGTCGATCGGCACGATCTGATCGTCGTCGCCGTGGATGATCAGGGTCGGCACATCGATCTTCCTGAGATCCTCGGTGAAATCGGTCTCAGAAAATGCCTTGATCGAGTCGTACGTACTCTTGTGTCCACCCTGCATGCCCTGCGCCCACCATGCGTCGATCAACCCCTGCGACGGCTTTGCACCGGGACGGTTGAAGCCATAGAACGGCCCCGCCGGCACATCCTTGTAGAATTGCGACCGATTGGCAAGTTGTGCGGCACGCAGGCCGTCGAATACTTCGATTGGCAGTCCGCGCGGATTGGCGGCGGTCTTCACCATCAAAGGCGGCACCGCTGAAACCAGCACCACCTTTGAAACGCGTCGCGTCCCATGCCGGCCGATATACCGGGCCACCTCGCCTCCACCTGTGGAGAAGCCCACCAGGATGGCATCCCGCAGGTCAAGGGTTTCGAACACAGTGGCCAGGTCGTCGGCATAGGTGTTCATCTCATTGCCATTCCACGGCTGGCTTGAACGGCCGTGGCCACGACGGTCATGTGCAACGGCACGGTACCCTTCCGAAGCAACGAGGATCATCTGGGATTCCCAACTGTCCGAGCTCAGTGGCCAGCCATGACTGAACACGACTGGGCGACCTGCGCCCCAGTCCTTGAAGTAGAGCTGGGTACCGTCCTTTGCCGTGATGTAGCTGCCTGAAGCCTTGCCGCTTGCCTTTGCGGTGTTCGCCTTTTCTGCCGACGGTGCTGCCGCCGCAGGTCCGGGCAAGCCGGAAGCCACCAGCGCGCTGGCTGCGGCCGCGCTGCCCAACAGCAAGTTGCGTCGCGATAGGCCTTGGTCGAGGCTCGATCTGAAGACATGGTGAGACTCCTTTATTGGCGCGTGCGCGCGTTGCCTTGAATATGTCTGAGCGTCGGGTTCTTGGTCATGGTGCCGATGCGTGCTGGTTTGTGCAGGCTTCAATGTAGTTGAGCGATGACACAGTCAACAGGCACATGCTTATCGTTTTCGACTGGGCCATCGACATGGGGCGGCATGACCGATGGTTGGTAGCGCGTCGACCAGGTGATCTATTTATGCTTTCAGCGCGCGCATCAGTTCGGCAACCAGGCGATCGGCTTCAGCCTGACTGCGCAGATTGGTAAAGCCCATCATCAAGCCACGCCGCCCTGGCGCACCCTGCCGCCAGGCGGTCAGCGAATGGACGGCGAATCCTGCCTCGCGCGCACGACGGGCCATCGCCAGATCGTCAAGATCGTCCCTGACGTCGACCAGAAGGTGCATGCCGCCATCCTGCAGGCAAACGGTGAAGCCGTCCGTTTTGTATGGAGCCAGCGCCTCGGCCAGCATTGCGCGTCGTCGCGCGTAAAGCGTGCGCATGCGTTTGATGTGCCGGGCGAAGTGCCCCTGCGCAATAAACTCCGCCGCCACGGCTTGCAAGAGTTCGGGGCAGCCGCCATGCACCGAGCGCCTGCAGGCCAGATCCATGGTCGGCACCAGACTTTGTGGCACGACCACGTAAGCGAGCCGTAGCCCCGGGTACAGCACCTTGCTAAGCGTGCCGCAATAGATCACCCGGTCGCATGTGTCCAGGCTCTTCAAGGCCGGCAACGGGTGGCCGCGGTAACGAAACTCGCCGTCGTAGTCGTCCTCGATGATCCATGCGCCCCGCTCACCGGCCCAGTCGAGCAGTTCGACGCGACGTTGCAGTGTCAGTGCCACGCCAGTCGGGCTCTGGTGCGATGGCGTCACTACGGCCAGGCGCGCCTCTGGAAAATGCTGACGCCCGAATTCGATGTCGAGGCCATGATCATCCACTGGCACATTCCGGACCTGCAGGTTCAGGCGCCTGAGTGACTGGGCTGTCGGAGGGTAGCTGGGATCCTCAACCCAGGCGCTTTCGCCCGCCAGCCTGAGCGCATCCACAATCAGCGCAAGGCTGGCCGTATATGCCGGCACGACGAACACCTGGTGCGGCTGGGCCTCGATGCCCCGTGAGCGCTGCAGGTAAGCGGCCAACGCTTCTCGCAGCGGGCCAAATCCGGCTGACGCCGGCCTGGTTAGCGCGCCGGCGCTGCGTATTTGCCGCGCCATCAACCTCGTCCATAGTTTTCGCGGGAACTCATCCAGCGCGGGAAGCCCCAGTTGCAACGGCGCGGGGATTCCACCATCCGTTTCGATCGAAAACTCGGTAAGTTCCTGGTCCGGTGGCGTGCGGCTGGATCCAGCCGCTGCGGCCACGCGGTGGGGGCGCGATGGCGCAATTTGCTCGGAAACGAACGTCCCCGCAGGGCCTCTGGCGATCAGGTAACCTTCGCCCAAGAGTCGGTCATAGGCGACCTGAACGGTCCCGCGCGCCACTCCGAGCTCGCCCGCAAACGCACGCAAGGATGGCACCCGCTGCCCGGGTTTCAGTTGCCCTTGCTGAATCGAGGCACGAATCCGAGCGTAGATCTGCTCATGCAGCGGCGCTGCGTTGGATGGATCCTGAGCCGGTGACTTCGTCATAGCCTGGCAAATAAAAAAGATCCCGTACCCGCGGATTGCCAGGTCAGCTCCGGTCGAAAGCCGTCACCTTGGGCATCACCACGGCAAGATAGTCGACCAGTGTACGTACCGCCGGCAGCAGGCCGGCGCGAACCGCGGCTAAAGTGACGCGCATCACACCGCTCGGCTCCGCAAGCCTCTGACGCATGGCTTCCTCGGCAACCTCCGCACTGCGCAGCAGCGCCATGGCGTACTGGTAAAACTCCTTGCCGACCTCGGTCATGGCGAACTGGCGCGAGGTCCGGTTAATGAGCCGAACGCCCAGCGACGCCTCCAGTTCCTTGACCCGATGGCTCAGCGTCGACTTCGGCAGCCGAAGCATCTCGCCGGCCGAGGTGAACCCGCCGCGGTCAAGCACCTGTACGAAGTAATAGACGTCCTTCAGATCCAGCATTGCATGAGGGGCGCGGATCATTGCCGGCGGTGGCAATGGATCGGATGTGGGTGTGATCTTGACCTCCGATCATACCCCAGGGCGCGCATCCGCCGGGATCCGGGCAAACCTTGGCGCGCACCGCTGCGCCGGCCCCGATCGTTCAGTTTTGCCGAACCTTGCGTACACGTTCCGACGGCTTCAGTGATGCCGTGAAGCCCGTGGCAGCCTGAGAAAGAAAATGGGCGGAGATGCAGAGTCTCCGCCCACTCCCCTCCTGCCACAGGCACCGGCATTGACCGGTGCCATCCGGCTCGAGGACTACACCGGCACCGCCTCCCCGCACCGGGCAATGACATGCATATAGCGCGAAGGCGGCATGGAATCGACCGTGGCCCGGACCGCTTCCGTGCACAGGGACGGACGCTTGGCCAGCGCATCAACATATCGCTCGACGTTGGGCAGGTTTTCCCACATCGACGCAAGCCCCAGATAAGCCATCCGGACCAGGTTGACACCCCACAGCACATCGCCGAGCGAGAATGATTCCCCCCTGAGGTATGGTGACGACGAACCAAGCGCATGGTCGAGGTCCGTCAAGAGGCCCGCGACGTGCCGACGTGCGGCGCGCTGAAATGCCGCATCGCGGCAGACCGACTTGCCGCCCCGCTCCTTCGCGATCTTCGCGCGATAGGCCGCAACGAGCTCCGCATCGTCGGCATTGGCGTCAATCATGGCTTCGAGCGCCTTGATCTTGTAGTCGTAGACCGTTTCCATGGCCGTCTTGAGCGCTTCAGGCCGCAGGTCGGCATCGGGATGAAAGCCGTAGAGCAAGGTGCCGTTCGGGATCTGATCGACGATGTTCACCTGGTGCATCACCTGGGCACGCACATCGGCATCCTCCGGCACGAGATGAACGGGATCGCGCGACACCGCATCGAGATAGCAGCAGATCCGTCTGGAATCGGCAATGACACGGCCAGCCTCGTAGTCCACAAGCAACGGGACCGCGCAGGGATCAAAGCCTTCGGTCTGCACCGAAGTGCGCCCGCTATACCCGCTGACAAGGTCCCGCCCCACTTCCCGGCCGGCAAGCAACCGCAGTCGGACGTAGGGCGGATGGTAGTGCTCGGCTGGAACCACGCCATCCGGACCCATCGAGCCAAGGATCATCAAATTGTTCGAACGGTACGGCAACTGCTTCTCGAACAGTACCGTGCGCACTTTCTGCGAGCAGAGCGAACTGGCCGCGTGGAACAGTTCGAAGCGCGGGTTGGCGTCACTACCCACGAGAGAGATTCGCGCGGGGTCCGCGATGGCGGCACGGGCACCGGCCGCCATATTCGTCAATTTTTCATGGCTCATTGCTGGTCTCCTGGCACTCAGGTTTGGCGGTATCGTTCATCGTTGTCTCCTGGTTTTGGGGTTGACGTCTAGCAACTCTTGTGGGCGGTGCCCGTTCGCAGCATCAGCTCCATCTGCTGTGCGATTTGCAGCAGCGCACCGTCGTCGCCGGGCTTCGCGACGATCTGCAATGCAGCGGGAAGGCTGCGTTCGCCGGTCGCCAGGGGAATCGAAATGGCAGGAAATCCCGCGACATTGAACGGTGCCGTATAGGTCATCAGCGCCTCTCGGACCGTGCCGGTCCAAGGGCCAATGCTCACGGTGCCGGCATCGAGATGCGGTGCGGTGCACGGGCATGTCGGCAGCACGAGATAGTCAACCGTCGACATCACCTCGTGCAGCCTTGTCGTGAAACTTCGCCTGGTCTGCTGGGCCGCCGCATAGGCGCGCAGGTCCATGGTTTCGGCGCGTTTCAGCCGGTCGACGGTTTCCGGGTTGTAGTGCATCGAGATACGGTCCCAGTCGTTGCGGCGGAAATGCTCGATGCCGCCTTCGATCAGGACGATGCTCGCGAAGGCACCGAATACCGCATCGAACAGGCCGGACGTGCTGACGTTCACACAGGAAAAGACTTGTGCCAGCCGCTTCATCGCGCCATCAAATGCCACCGCAATTTCCGGACTGAGTGGAACCGGTGCAATGTCACGAATGACGCCCAGCCGTGCGGACAGCCACGCATCGCTCTCGGGAACCTTGATGTCAATGGCATCGGCGAGCAACAGCACGTCGTCCACCTGCTCGCCGAGCAGGCCAACGTGGTCGCAAGTGGGCGCCAGGGGGAACACGCCGCGCGTGGATAACGTGCCGAGCGTGGGCTTGTATCCGACGACGCCGCACAGCGCGGCGGGAATCCGGACCGAGCCGCCGGTATCCGTGCCCACGCCCGCCATGATGGCACCGTGCGCAATCGCCGCCGCGGCGCCACCACTGGAACCCCCGGGTATGCGTGTATGGTCCAGCGGATTCAGGGTATCGCCAAACCTGGCGCTGGCGGTTGTCACGCCCCACGCGAATTCGTGGGTCGTGGTCTTGCCGATGATGATCGCGCCGCGCTCCACCAGAGTTTTCACGATGTCCGCATCGGCGGCTGGCACATGACCGAGATAGGCTGCGGAGCCGTAGCGGGTCTCCATGCCCTTGGTGTCGATCAGATCCTTGACCGCAATGGGCAGTCCTTCCAGTGGCCGCGGCCGGCGTTCGCCATAGCGGCGATCGCTTTCCGCGGCCGCCTTCAGGGCACGGTCCCAATCGATCGCCGAGAATGCATTGAGCAGCCGCTTGCTGGCTTCCGCGCGTTCGAGTGCCTGCTCCGTCAATGCCGCCGCGGTGGTTTGCCGCGTGGCAAGGGCATCCAGCGCGTTGCGCAAGCCCATGGAATGCGGGGCCGTCGTTCGGGATGGGTGTCGGATGCCGTGCTGGTCGAGCGACGCGACAGCCGTCGGAAGTATGTCGTGGCCAGAGAAGATCGCGTCTTGTGGCTGGCAGTTCAATTGGTTCATGTATTCCACTCCAGGATGACGTTGCGGTTGGCTTATCCCTGGTTGGAAACGATAGTTGAACGGCTCGGCCTTGGAAGCTGGCTGGCGCCGAACACAGCGTCCATGAATATGGAACGCCCGGCGGGACACACGGGGCGTGGCCCGCGTGGCATTGGAGGCAGAGGAGGTAGTGCCGGGTCAGCGGCCGTCGAACGCGGTGACCTTGGGCAGCTCTACGGCGAGGAAATCGACCAGAGACCGCACCGCGGGAAGCAGTCCGGTCCGATAGGGCATGAGGGCGGAGATGCGCGCATCCGCGGCGATCCAGCCCGGCAGGACTTGCCGCAGCACGCCAGCCTGCAGCTCGGACCGGCAGATATACCCGGGCAGGGCTGCCACGCCAACGTTGGCGCAGGCTGCCTCCTTCAGGGACATCATGCTGTTGCTCTGGAATCTTGGCTCGATCGGGATGGTGACGAGCCTGTCGTCGGGGCCGCGCAGTTGCCACTGCAGCGGCCCTTTGCGCACCATCGAGACGATGGCATGGGATGCAAGTTGCTCCGGCGCCTCCAGGAGTGGCCTCCGTTCGAGGTAGTCGGCACCCGCAAACAGGTACCATGGCGCCCTGACAATGGGCCGTTGGACCAGGTTGGAATCCTGCAGTGCCGAGGTATGTCCGCGCAGCGCCAGGTCGAAGCCCTCGCCGACAACGTCGACGAGCCTGTCCGTGGCGATTTCCACGATGCTGACCTTGGGATGGCTGCTAAGGAACGTCGGCAGGACCTGGCGCAGCGCAAACTGCGCAAGCTCGACCGCTACCGTCACGCGGATGATCCCGCTGGGTTCCGCGAGCCTCTGGCGCATCGCCTGTTCCGCGACGTCGGCGCTCTGCAGCAAGGCGACAGCGTACTGGTAGAACTCAGCGCCTACGTCGGTCAAGGCAAACTGGCGCGAGGTCCGGTTGATCAGGCGAACGCCCAGCGAAGCCTCCAGCTCCTTGACCCTGTGACTTAACGTGGACTTGGGCAGCCCCAGGCTGTTGCCAGCAGACGTAAAGCCACCGCGGTCGACCACTTGCACGAAGTGAAAAACGTCTTTCAGGTCCAGCATCTGGCTGCCTTGGTAGCGGTTGGGTTTGGGCCAATGGTGTCTGCTTCCATCGCATGGTACTGCAAAGGGTGCGCGCATTGCCACGGTCAGACGCCCCCAATGACCGCCATTGCCGTGGCCGGAGGCCGCTCGCGCCATGACCGTCAATGCGCCCGAACCCCACCGATCGCGGCAAACCTGGCAGCAAACGACACCACGTCGCCGTAGACTTTGAGCGCACGCATGCGCAGCTTGCCGGGTTCGGCAAGCCGCGTATTCGCTTCGAACGTCGCCTCATTCCGATCAAAGAGGGAAGCACAGTTCAACCCAGAACTTGTTGCCTTGCGGCCGATTCTGCACGGCGAACTCGCGCTGATACTTGAACACAATGCCAGCCGCCGGCGACCACATGTATCGTAGTTGCGGCCCGACAGCGACAGCTCTTCCGCGAAACCCATCCCCTGGTATGGGCGTGCCGTTGACTTTGTCATCAGTGAACTGCTTCAGGAGGTATCCCTGAAGCCCGAGCTGGAACTTGCTGTTAAGCGAATAGCCAACAAGATACTCAAGTGCTGCGACCGCGCCAGAGTGATATCGAGTCGCCGAGTTCGGTGAACTGATCTCTACGAGCGTGGTGGTGGAGACTTCAACTGCGGGCGTGGGGAACCATGTGGTACTGATGTGCGGTATTAGCGCATATACATTCCGACCAGTGTTCGCCACTCGGTTGGCGGAGTAGGACCCGCTCGGCACTGCGACATTGGTGGCGAGGAAGGCGAAGAATGTTCGCGATGGATTTGAATAATCAATGAGCCACGGCTCAAGAATGATGTCTCCAATTCCATAGCGCTTGCCGCTGCCGCCTGGCGTTTCCAGCCCAAGATGAACGAGCGGGACGATTGCACCACTGGACACAGTAAAGGGGCCGAATGTAGTGCCCCATGTGTGAACGACACGCGGGGCGTCAGCAAACGTGTTCAAGTGGAAGCCGGGAACGAGACTTCCTCCATGCGGGCCAGCGAATTTTCCGGCATTGTAGTAAAGCGTGTAGTTATAGAACTGGGTTTCACCAGGCGGTGGCAAGATTCCATTCAATACGGTATTGACGCCAACAGGGTAACTGGTCTGGCCATTCTCGGTTGCCTCGACCTTCGAGGCGAGCAAGCATGCGAGCGCAACAACCGTCAAGAATCTCGCGGGCACTTTAATCATGTCTCCTCCGTCTCTTTATTGTCTTTTTCGGCTGAGGGCTCCGGGAATCCGCATCAGCCGGTTAGGCGCGCCTAAGTATTCGACATCTCCGCAATTTGCCGAGGCTCGCTAACGATGGCTATCGCTTCTTCGCGCTTTTCCAGGTCAAGGAGCGACCCGGACGGTTCCGGGGGTCAGCAATCGACGAACGAGACGAACTCGTCCAGTTCCAGCTTGCTAAGCTCCATGTTGTTTTCCGGAATATTGTTGTCTGCATAGCCGAGTGACATTCCGGCCACGATCATCTCCCCGTCGGGAATGGCGAGGCCTTCACGAAGGACCGCCGATTGCAGCGACCAGATCTGCTGCGGGCAGGTGTCCAGCCCCCGGGCGCGCGCCGCCAGCATGATGTTCTGGAGAAAGCAGCCGTAGCAGATGAAGCTGGCCCATTCCAGGCGCCGGTCCATGGTGAAGATCAGTCCCACTGGCGCATCGAAGAACCGGAACTGCCGTTCGACGTCGCGCCGGCGCCCGACGATATCGCTCCTGTGCACGCCCTGCGCATCGCCCAGCATCCCGCGAAACGTATTGAAGCGCGACGAGAATGGCGCCGGCAATTCCTTTGGAAAGAACGGGTAGTCGGGCGCCAGTCCCTCAGGATCGGCGCGATACGCCTCGACCGCGGCTCCCGCAATCTTCTCGCGAGCCTTTCCGGTCAGCACATAGCAGCGCCAAGGCTGCGTGTTGCTCGAACTCGGCGCGTATTTCGCGACCGACAGGATGTCCCTGACAGTCTCGATCGGCACCGGCTGGTCAAGGAAGCCGCGCTTGCTGTGGCGTCCGCGAATCAGCGCTTCTGTAATCTGGATTGCCTCCATCTTCATGTCTCCGTTCTCGTGGTGGGGGTCGCTACGGTGGAAAGGATCATAGACACGCCCCTGCCTTGTGAAGACGGCAAAACTTGAAAGCTTCGTCCGGAAACAACGAACGACAGACCCCCATTCGCACATGTGCGGCGTCCAAAATCCTGGACGCTCCGTTCTCAAATCCCGCGCGCACGCGCGAACCCGATTCGCCTATCTTCCTACTCGGGATCGGAGCCCCCGATCGCATACGAAAACATGGTGGAGAAGTGGAATGAACCAGTTGAAATGCTTGCCGCAGGAAGAGATTGTCTGGGGACACGACGTGCTGAAAACCGTCGCCCCCTCCATGGGGAACTACGGCATCCGCCGTCCGATGACGTTCACGGTGGAATTCCTTGAGGCATTGAACCGCGAGCACCTGCAGCCTGCCATCGGCGACGGCGTGGGCACGTTCACCGGCCTGCCGCCGCATGTGCCCGATTTCGCCGTACGCGATGGACTGCGTGCCTGCATCGAGGCCGATGCGGGATCGATCATCGCCCTCGGCGGCGGCTCTGTACTCGACGCCGCAAAGGCAGTCTCGTACCAGCATTTCCAGCAGACAGGCCGCTACCTGCCCATTGCCGCGATTCCGACGACCCTGTCGGGTTCGGAGTTCTCCCACTACTTCGGCGTGACGGAAACGGACGGTCCCCAGAAGTTCAAGCGCAGTTATGCCGTGCGCGAAACGACACCCAGGCTGGTGGTGATCGATCCCCGGATGATTGTCGACACGCCACGTATGCTGCTGCTGAGTTCGGCCATCAAGGGGATCGACCATGCGGTGGAAGGCATGCGCCGGGTCGACGTGGATCACCCTCACGCCATCCTGGCCGCCAGAGGCGTGGAGCGCTTCCTTGGCGTGCTGGAGAAGTGGCCGCACAAGCTCGAAACGCGCGAGGCCATCGCGGGCGGCCACGTGTCGACCGACGACCTGTTGCAGCTTCAGCTCGCCGCGTGGCAGTGTTACTTCTATCCTGCTTCGGTCATCTACGGCCTGAGCCATCGCATCGGGCACATCCTCGGCGGGACGTTCGGGGTACCACACAGCGTGACATCGTGCATTGCGCTGGCGCCCGTCATCCGCGCCTGCGCCGACGTCTATGGCCGAAAGCTCGAGATTTTCTCCACGGACCGTGGCAGCCGCACGCCCGCCGCATTCCTCGCTGACCGCATCGAGGCAGCCGTGGACGCACTGGAATTGCCGAGCCGGCTCGGCGACCTCGATTTCGATCGGGCGAAGCTTCCCGAGATGGCGGCCCTGCTCAAGCAGAACTATCCCTCCGAGGTCGGCGATCTTGGCGAGGATGCCGGCACGAAGCTGGATGCGCTGCTGGAGAGCCTGTGGTAATGACCGGCCAGCCATCCGACAGCTTCCCGCATCCCCTCGGCCGGCGCCACGCACTCGATACCCTGATCACCGCGACAGGCCTGACGCAGATGGAGTCGATGCGGTCCGTCGCCGTTCCACAAAACTCGCCTGCCCCCACCACCACAAGGAGACCAAAGTGAACGATACCGTCAAGCCCGCATCCCCGGCACCGGCCGGAACGCCAGCCGGGCATACGCCATACAGTGACTGGTTACAGACAGACGTGCTCCACTCGCTGCAGCACCCGGTCAGCGATCATCCCGGCGAGCACGCCTGGATCGTATCGGCGCAGGTGTCCGAGCTCTACTGGATGCTGATCATCAAGGAAATGCAGGCCGCGCAGGCGCAATTGCGTGCCGATGACCTGACCGGGGCCTGCCGGACGCTGCGGCGCGTCGTCGCCCACCACGAGCCGCTCAATGCCACATGGCGCTCCATCGCGTGGATGACGCCGGTCGACCTGCTGGCCATCCTGTCCTGCGTTGGCCCGAAGTTCGGCAAGGACACCGCCCTCCAGGGCTGGACGTACCGGCAGATGGTCTACCTGCTCGGCATCAAGCAGGGGGAGCACCTGCAGCACTTCCTGCCGCAACCCCGGCGCTGGGAACAACTCAGCAGGGCGTTGGCAGAGCCGAGCCTGTATGACGACGTGCTCGCCCACCTGAGCCGCAAGGGCTTCGCCGTGCCGGCGGTGGTACTCGACCGCGATTTCAGTGTGCCCTACACGCCGGACAAGGCGGTCGAGAACGTCTGGCGCGAGGTCTACGCCGACCCGGACGGGTACCGGGAACTGCAGCAGCTCGGCGAGACGCTGGCCGATATCGCGGAGGGATTCTCCGCGTGGAAGCACCTGCACCTGATGGCGACGCGCCGGACGTTCGGCGCCCGGCCGGCCTACTTCGGCACCGAGGGCATTGCCTGGCTCCTGCCGACCATGAACGAGATCCCGTTCCCGGAACTCTGGTCTGCACGCGGCTTCATCGGCGATCCGCCCGCGGTATGTCCGCACGCCCGCGGACAAGGAAATGCCCGGGCTGCGGAGTGACGCGCTCAAGACGATCATGGAAACGGTCTACGATCACAAGATCGCGGTGCTCGAGTCCATGATCGTCAACCATGCCGGGGACGCAGGACTAGTTGCTGCCTGTCGCACCAGGATCGAGAAGGAACGAGGCGGCATTGCGGTCCGCCGCGATGCCGCATGCCAGCGCACCGCACGCCATCACGTCGAAGGCGTGCTGAAGGCGCTGGGCCGCACGCCGGGTTCCGCACCGGCCCCGTATCTCGCGGGATGCGCGTTCGCCCTTGGCGATTTGCTTTGGGGTGTCAACCTGGTGCGGCTGGCGTATCTGGGGCTCACGTCGATGTGGGACGACCTGCTACCGCCATCGCGCCGGATCGATGCCATGGCAAGCTGCGTGGAGACTGCGCGAGCCTGAGCGGTTGCCATCGTGTCACCGGCCTGTGGCGATGCAGGAATCGGGCGGAGACTGCGAGTCTCCGCCCTTTTTTACGATCAGGCTTTTACTTTCAGGCTGCCACGGGCTGCGGCTGGACGTGCAAGGCACGGGCGATGGTCGTCACCCTGCGGCCCTGGAACCGGGCAACCGCCAGGTGATCGTCGTCGGGCTTCACGGCGTCACGGTGCGAGACGTGAGTCGCGCCGTACGGAGTGCCGGCCTTGAACATCGCCGCGTCGGCATAGCCCAGCGGCACGATGATCAGGCCCAGGTGCGCCATGGGCGCGTAGGTCGCCAGCAGCGTGGCTTCATTGCCGCCGTGGCGCGAGGACGTCGAGCCGAAGACCGAGCCCACCTTGCCATTCAGTTTTCCCGCGAACCAGAGGCCGCCGAGCCCGTCGATATATGCCTTGAGTTCGGCCGAGATCGACCCGAACCGCGTCGGCGTGCCGAACACGATGGCGTCAGCCCACTCGGCATCGGCTTCGGTCGGCGCCTCGTATTTTGCGTTCATCTCCGTGGCGTTCTCGAGCCAGCCCGGCGCCTGTCGCATGACGTCGGGGCCGACAACCTCCCGCACACGCCGCATGCGGACTTCTGCGCCAGCCTCGAGGGCCCCCTCGGCGACAGCCTTGGCCAGCATCTCGGTGGAGCTGTTTCGTGAGTAGAAAACAATCAGTACTTTCGGTTTTTGCATGGTGATCCCCGGCAACGTCATACAGAGATGGGCTCGAGCCGGCCCAGCAGCTCGTCCTTGCGATCCGCCAGCCAGGGCGGGAGCTGAAACTCCTCGCCAAAATGGCCGGGCTCTTCATCGATCGCGAAGCCGATGTCGGTGGTGGTCGCCTCGAACATCACGCCGCCGGGCATCTTGAAGTACATCGAGCGGAAGTAGTTGCGGTGCACCGATTCGGACGTATCGATGTAGCCCAGGGCAAACATTCTCTCCTTCAGGATCGCCTGCTGTTCCACGTTGTCCACCGCGAAGGCCACATGGTGGACCGTGCCTTCGCCGTAGATCGACGAACCCTGGTGCCGGTCCGGCTCATGCAGGAACTCGACGATCATGCCCGGGCCGCCGTTGTACGTCTCGAAGCGGTAGTAGGATCCCGCCTGGCCTGCGTTCCGGAAACCGATCGCTTCGCTCATGAAGCGGATCGATTCGGCGACTTCCCGCAGCGACAGCGTGATGCTGTGGACGCCGCGGATGGCATGGGCTTCGGGGATATCGCTGGCCACGCAAGCCGGACGCGAATCGAGATCCGTTTCGACGAGATCGAACTCGATGCCGCACGGATGTTGGAACCGCTGGCGGCGCTCTCCGAAGCGCTCGACGATCTCGCTGTCATACGGCACGTCCATGGCATCGAAGCGGCTGCGCCAGAATTCGAGCGAGCCCTTGGGAACCGAGTAGTTGATGACCCGCACCTGGCCCGATCCCGGACGCGCCATAACGCCCCGCTGACGGAACGGGAACGACGTCACCAGGGTCCCCGGATCGCCATTCGCGTTGCCATAGTAAAGGTGGTAGATGGGATCCTCGCCGTCGAGAAGCACGGTCTTCTTCACGAGGCTCTGCCCGAGCAGCTTGACGTAGAAGTCCACATCCTCCTGTGCGTGCCTCACGCCGAGGGTCAGATGATGAAATCCCTTGAGCATTAACATTGTCCTCTCCAGTTTGAAATAGGCATGTAGAAACAGCACATAGCCGCTCCTGTGCAACAGCTTATGACGGCAGATACCGATTGGGCAGCCGTCACGGGTTGTACGCAGGGTTCTGCAAACTTGGACAATGCCGCCCTGTGAGGCGCGGTGCTCGAGGTGGCGCCGGATGGGCGATTCCCGAGGCTGTCGGGACGCAGACGCGGCACGGCGCCAAGGCTTGCCCGGGTGGCAGTGGGCGCCAGCGCTGGAGTATGATCGGGCGTCGCCCACTCACCCCCGCAACGAACGCAGCCGGCACTGGAATGGCCGGCGAGTCGCCATGCCATGCTAGATCTGAAGGACGTCCATTACTTCGTGCAGGTGGTCGACCGCGGCGGATTCACCGCGGCTGGCGAGGCGCTCCGGCTTCCCAAGTCCCAGCATGGCCAGCCAGATCAGGCTCAAAGAAAACCAAAGCCGTTGATTGAGGGTTATTCTTGGAATTCCAGTCATGATCTCGTTTTGGCTGGCACATCGGAGCTTGGTTTGCACGAATTGCCTCGCGCCTCGCCAGATATTAGAGCTCGGTCACGGCCCGAAGCTGGATCGTGCCTGTATGCCCCACCGTCCATCCTGCAATGTCAGCACGTAAAGTGATTCGTAGGTTCCAATGATCGAGTCGTCACTTCTGTACCTCGTGTAGCTGAGTGCGTAATGTGCCTTGTAGCTGTTGAACTGAATCAGATCCCTCCGAATCCATCGGCTGTATTTCCAGTCATCCTCTTCTTTTAGCCTGACGAACAGGTCCATCGGATTCTGGCCAGGCGCCTCGTAGACTTTGAACTTTCCGTCAGCCAACCGAAGATGAGGGAAATGCATCGTTGCATCCATGCCCCTCGCATCGTGTTCGTTCAGCGCGTCCATGAACCTGTCGAGCGTCGCCATGCACGCGGCGTGAATCTCTTCCTTGTTAGCAATCATCATTTTCTCCTGTTCAATTTCCAGACAGCCCGCAGACGTCGCGAAGATCGAAACGCGTCTGCGCGATGACCCGAACCTCGGCGTCTTGGTAAACAATGCAGGCACCGCATTGCCGGGCACCTTCATCGAACAGAGCAGTGACGACGTGACGCGATCTGTCAGCCCGTCGCAGAAGGGAAACTCTGCGAAGGCTCCTCCTGGCCAGTGTCGGACCAAAATCGCCACGTTCCCGTTCTCCTTGCCGCCAACGAAGTAGCCCTCGGCCGCCGGTACACCGTTCGGATGGTAATCTCGCCAGAGTCCTTCTTCTTTCCCTTCGACATACGTCCCCTCAGAGAGAATCGAGCCACTCTCTCCATAGTGAACAAATAGTCCATGGCGAAGCCATTTACTTCCATCCGGCGCGATCACGCGCGCGTAGCGATAGCGCACGTGTCCCGAGTCGTAGAGAATCTCAGCAATATCAAGGTTCGAGGAGGCGTTCGTCAGGCGCTCGTTCGGCAAGTGGAAATAGGCATTCTAGCCTTCGTCAACGACCGCTCATGGCGACTGATCGTCGTGGAGGCGGGTTAGGCGGCGCCACGTCGAACGCATCGTGGCCGCCTATACCAGTCACGCCGCGGCTTTAGTCGTCGAACAGCTCGTTCGCCACCCAGCCGTTCGGCGTAAGGGTAAAGCCTTCGCGCAGTTGCATCGTCCCCGCGCCTTCGATCACCCGAGCGATAATCGGAAACACGCGTCGCACGTCGGGCGAGCTGGTCCACGGCGCTGGATCGATCTTGTACGTGAACGTCACTACGGTCTTCGTCTTGCCGTCGCGCGTGAGTGGAGGTTCCCAGCCGATGATCCGGTCGAGCAACAGCTTCGCCACGCAGAAGTCGGCCGAATGCGTGATGCGACTCGTCGCCGTTGCAATGATCACCGGCTCGTGCAGGTAGTATTTCATGCCTTCCGCGGTCAGCGCATATTCGCGCGCTCTCAGCATCACGGTGCCGTCGTCGGTCTTGCGGATGACCATTGTGTCCTTCGAGGTGACGAGGCCAAGCTTTTCGAGCACAGGCATCTGCACCGCGTCGCGGTCTCCCACCTGCGGCTCCACGCTGGTCACGTCGATCGGCCAGTCGTACTTCGCGAGGCACAGGTTGCCCCGATGCGCGAGATAGTCGTTGAGCGCAGCGGTGAGATTCGTCATGTCAGCCGCCTGCATGTCGTGGCAGCCGGCAAGCAGGAAGCTGCCCGCAGCGCACGCCGCGCTGATCGCGGTCCGGACATACACGGTGTGTTGCTTTATCGCCATCGTGTTCTATTCGTTCAAGCCGTGCGAACCCGACAGAACCGCGCCATGACCTTGAGCGCGTCGGCTCAGTTAACGCAGGGCCCGCTGGTCGGTCGGCTGGCCGACAGCTGGTATCCGTCGGTCAGCGTGCCGAGGAAGCAGACCAAGTCCCGCACCTGCTGCTCGGTCATCGGTGGCGTCGAGCCGGCAGGGCGGCCGTCGAGCGGCACCTGCGTATCGATGTTGCCCCGATACGCCGAGGGCAGATCGTTGAACTTCTGAACGGTGCCGCCCGTGTATTGCGTCGTTACCAGCCCGTAGGTTAGGAAGTTCGGCGACGGCGTTGCAAGGGGCCTCCCGCCAACCGTCGGATACCAGATCTCAGGGTTCGTATCGCGCGTGTTGTAGAAGTGCACGACCTGCAGCAGCGAATGCATCACGCCGTTATGGAAGAACGCCTGGCGTGTGGCCACGTTGCGTAGCGTCGGGGCCTTAAACAGCCCGCAATATACGTCCGGCGCACCCGGCGAGCGCGGCATGTGATCCGTGCGTTCCGGCCCGCACAGGCCCATGTCGAAATACGTGGAATCTGCGTTCGCCGCGATCTCCGGATTGCGCGGCACGCCGATCGCCTCGAACATGAAGTCGGTGAAGAGCGCACTGCTGCCGTTGAAGCCCGCGCCGGGGTAGTGGCACGCGGCGCAGTTGCCGCTGTGGGCATTGCTGAACACGATCGCCCCCCGCATTTCGGCGGCCGTGAGCGTGCCGCCGATCTTGTTCTGCGCATACAGATCGTACTTGCTGCTGTACGGGTGGAAGCTTGGCTCTTCGATCTGATATGCCTGCAGCGCTTGCCCGATGTCGTTGAACGCCGTGGTCGTATCGTTGAACACGTTTGCCCCGAACGCTTGTCGGAAGGGCGCCGCGGTTGGACCGGCTTGCACAGCAGCCACCACGGCGGCCGGCGAAGCGTTGTCCATCTCGACCGGATTGAGTAGCGGCACGGCGGCCTGCACTGCAAGCGTATCGGCACGGCCGTCCCACATGAAACCACCGCCGGGGCTTGGGAGGCTCACGCCGTCCGGATTGACTGCCGAATCCGAATATGCTGGCGTGGTTTCTTTATAACGCAGCGATGGCACCGCGCGCGTACCTGGAGACTGCAGGTCGGGCCCGCCCAACTGCACCGCGAGGCTGTTCGGCGGCCCGTACGCGTAGCCAGGATCATGGCAGGTTGCGCATGACATCTTGCCCGAGCCTGAAAGAGTCTTGTCGAAGAAGAGCTGGCGGCCGACTTGGGCTACGAGGCTGAGCGTGGCGGTCGACGGCGACAGTGATGACCCACCTGGCGCAGAGGTGTCCGAGCCCGACGACAACGCGGGGCTCGATCCGCCACCGCTGCGGCAGGCAGTCAAAGCGAGCGCGAGCGCCCACAGCGCGCTGGCAATCAGTTTGCGCATCTCGGATTCCTTTCGGGCGACACTCGATACATCGCTGCAGTTCGGATCACGCTTGACCACAGTGCTGGCGCGCAGACGACCTTGCACGCGAATTGCCTCTTGACTCTCTTGAAGATAGGTAGCGAGATCCGACGAGGCAAGTAAGGTCGGGCGACGTCCCGAGTCAGAACGTGCGAAAGGGCACATTTGCAATAGTTAGCGTCCGATTCGCGCGATTTTCCGGCGGTTGAGAAAGCAGCAGCGACCAGGGCAGCAAGACGACTCCTACATTTTGCTTACTCGCGCAACTTCGACCATGAACTCGATCGAGATCCGCTCCCGTTATGTCATAGGCTTTCCTGAGTAATCGAAGCCAGGCCCTACATCAACTGCGGTAGCCATGTAATTACCCAATAGCGTGCGTTAGACGCGGATGGCCGCTTCGAGCAGCTCAGCGGCCGATGTCCACTATTGCAACAAACGTCGCATTTGGGTCGAAAGCGCCCGTCCATCATCCCCTTTGAGCAACACGCGCTTGCATGGGCTGCGCGGCAATCCAGCTAAGTCCGGTTTTCAATCCAGCAAAGCGCGCACCTAGTCCGGCCAATTCCGGGTACGCACAAATGGATGGGTGCGCCTCGTAAATCACATTAATCTCGGGTCGCGCATACTGTATAAATATACAGTACACTGGCTCTTAGCTACCCACGAACCAGCCATGGCCTGCCCTGCCCCCGAATCCATCCACCCCGCCCTCTGGCGAGCCTCGCAGTTGGCTCGGGCCGCCGGTCGCACTGTAGCGACCGGTTATCCCGACCTGGCCCGCGAATTGCCAGGCGGCGGCTGGCCAACCGGCACGCTGGTCGAGTTCCTGATCAGGCAGGCGGGCGTGGGCGAAATGCGGCTGCTTCGACCTGCCATCGTCGAGGTATCCAAGCGGCCCATCGCCCTGATTCAGCCGCCACATACCCCTCAGGCTTTGGCCCTGGCCAACTGGGGGCTGCCTCCGCAACAGTTACTCTGGATTCGCAGCCAGCGCACGGCAGACGCGCTATGGGCTGCCGAGCAGCTCTTACGCGCCGGGACCTGCGGTGCCGTGCTGTTCTGGCAGCAGCACGTCCGCAATGATGCTCTGCGCCGCCTACACCTCGCAGCGCAGTCCGGCGAAACCCTGTTCTGCCTGATGCGGCCGCTGGCCTGCGCGCGTGACGCCTCACCGGCGCCGCTGCGCATCGGCATCGCGCCGGCCGCCGGCGGCGTCGAACTC